>NZ_JBAKFX010000041.1:0-36408 GCF_037577855.1 Dethiothermospora halolimnae
CTTTATAGGCAAATCCGTAAGGTCAATTCTGAAAGATGATAGGGAGCGAAAAATAAGTAGCGAACTAGTCGAGTCCACACTGTCGAGAAAAGCCTCTATCGAGTAATATAGATGCCCGTACCGCAAACCGACACAGGTAGACTAGGTGAGAATCCTAAGACGAGCGGAAGAACTCTTGCTAAGGAACTCGGCAAAATGACCCCGTAACTTCGGGAGAAGGGGTGCCACGTTAGGGTGTATGCCTGAAGTGGCCGCAGAGAAAAGGCCCAAGCGACTGTTTACCAAAAACACAGGTCTCTGCTAAGTCGAAAGACGATGTATAGGGGCTGACACCTGCCCGGTGCTGGAAGGTTAAGGGGAAGCGTTAGCTTATGCGAAGCGTAGAACTTAAGCCCCAGTAAACGGCGGCCGTAACTATAACGGTCCTAAGGTAGCGAAATTCCTTGTCGGGTAAGTTCCGACCCGCACGAAAGGTGTAACGATTTGGGCACTGTCTCGGCAAGAGATCCGGTGAAATTGTAGTACTCGTGAAGATGCGAGTTACCCGCGACAGGACGGAAAGACCCCGTGGAGCTTTACTGCAGGCTGACATTGGATTTCGGTATTACATGTACAGGATAGGTGGGAGACTTAGATATCAGGGCGCCAGCTTTGGTGGAGTCATTCTTGGGATACCACTCTTGTAATACTGAGGTTCTAACCACAGACCGTGAATCCGGTCTTGGGACACTGTCAGTTGGGCAGTTTGACTGGGGCGGTCGCCTCCTAAAGAGTAACGGAGGCGCTCAAAGGTTCCCTCAGCACGGTCGGAAATCGTGCGAAGAGTGTAAAGGCAAAAGGGAGCTTGACTGCGAGACAGACAAGTCGAGCAGGAACGAAAGTTGGACTTAGTGATCCGGTGGCGCCGAGTGGAAGGGCCATCGCTTAACGGATAAAAGCTACCCCGGGGATAACAGGCTTATCTCCCCCAAGAGTCCACATCGACGGGGAGGTTTGGCACCTCGATGTCGGCTCGTCTCATCCTGGAGCTGTAGCAGGTTCCAAGGGTTGGGCTGTTCGCCCATTAAAGAGGCACGCGAGCTGGGTTCAGAACGTCGTGAGACAGTTCGGTCCCTATCCGTCGTGGGCGTAGGAAATTTGAAAGGAGCTGTCCCTAGTACGAGAGGACCGGGATGGACAGACCGCTGGTGCATCAGTTGTTCTGCCAAGGGCATAGCTGAGTAGCCAAGTCTGGAAGTGATAAGCGCTGAAGGCATCTAAGCGCGAAGCATCCCTTAAGATTAGATTTCCCATCCGAAAGGATTAAGACCCCAGAAAGACTATCTGGTTGATAGGTCATAGGTGTAAGGGCAGTAATGTCTTAAGCTTAATGATACTAATAGGTCGAGGGCTTGACCAATATATATTCACTGTGCAATTTTGAAAGTGCAAAACACTTTCTTTTAGAGGAAAGTTGAGAATTGAGAGTGGAGAGATTAATGAAGAAAAGATTTTCGTAGAAAATTTTTTCGACCACTATTAACAATTAACAATTTAAAATTCTGTCCCTAGGACAGCAAAAGATTTGGTGACGATGGCGGAGGGGCCACACCTGTTCCCATACCGAACACAGTAGTAAAGTCCTCCAGCGCCGATGGTACTTGGCGGGCAACTGCCTGGGAGAGTAGGTCGTTGCCAGATTTTTTTTATTTTTTGGATTTAGCTGAGAGCTTTTTAGGCTCTTGGCTTTTGTTTTTGTAGAAGAGCTTTGTAGAATATTAATTGACAATGGACAATTGACAGTGGACAATTAAAGGTACAAATCGGCTGAAGCCGATTTGAATATAATATTTTACGACCATAGGGAGTAAAATCACCTTAAATTGTCAATTGTCCACTGTCAACTGTCAATTTAATAAACGCTTCGATAAGTAGTAAAGTCCTCCAGCGCCGATAGTACTTGGCGTGAAACTACCTGGGAAAGTAGGTGGTTGCCAAATCTTTTTATTTTTTGGATATAGCTGAGAGCTTTGTAGGCTCTTGGCTTTTGTTTTTTGTAGAAGAGCTTTGTAGAATATTAGTTGACAGTGGACAATTAAAGGTACAAATCGGCTGAAGCCGATTTGAATATAATATTTTACGAGCATAGGAAGTAAAATTACCTTAAATTGTCAATTGTCCACTGTCAACTGTCAATTTAATAAACGCTTCGATAAGTAGTAAAGTCCTCCAGCGCCGATAGTACTTGGCGTGAAACTACCTGGGAAAGTAGGTGGTTGCCAGATTTTTTTATTTTTTGAATATAGCTGAGAGCTTTTTAGGCTCTTGGCTTTTGTTTTTTTGTAGAAGAGCTTTGTAGAATATTAATTGACAATGGACAATTGACAGTGGACAATTAAAGGTGCAAATCGGCTGAAGCCGATTTGAATATAATATTTTACGAGCATAGGAAGTAAAATCACCTTAAATTGTCAATTGTCCACTGTCAACTGTCAATTTAATAAACGCCTCGATAAGTAGTAAAGTCCTCCAGCGCCGATAGTACTTGGCGTGAAACTACCTGGGAAAGTAGGTGGTTGCCAGATTTTTTTATTTTTTGAATATAGCTGAGAGCTTTTTAGGCTCTTGGCTTTTATTTTTTTGTAGAAGAGCTTTGTAGAATATTAATTGACGATGGACAATTGACAGTGGACAATTAAAGGTGCAAATCGGCTGAAGCCGATTTGAATATAATATTTTACGACCATAGGGAGTAAAATCACCTTAAATTGTCAATTGTCCATTGTCAACTGTCAATTTAATAAACGCCCCGTAAGGTGGCGGAAAAATCAGCTTGCTGATTTTATTAATTATTAATTATTAATTATTAACTATTAACTATTAACTATTAACTAAAAAAAGGTTTGACACATACAATCCATTATGCAATAATATAATTGTAACGACAATGTATGCATAAAAAAGAATTTGGGAGGGGTACAATGAATAAGAGATATGAACTTAATAAAAATTTAGCTCAAATGTTAAAGGGCGGAGTTATAATGGACGTTACAAATTCTAAGGAGGCTAAAATAGCTGAAGAAGCAGGAGCTGTAGCGGTTATGGCCCTAGAGAGGGTTCCCGCGGATATAAGAAAACAGGGTGGAGTAGCTAGGATGTCTGATCCCAAAATGATAAAGGAAATAGTAGAAAGTGTATCGATACCTGTTATGGCTAAGGTAAGAATAGGACATTTTGTTGAGGCACAAATACTAGAGAGTATCGGGGTAGATTACATAGATGAAAGTGAAGTGCTAACACCGGCAGATGAGATGTTTCATATAGATAAAAAACAATTTAAAGTACCCTATGTATGTGGTGCTAGAAATCTTGGAGAAGCCCTAAGAAGGATAGCGGAAGGAGCTTCTATGATAAGAACAAAGGGAGAGGCAGGGACTGGAAATGTTGTTGAAGCAGTTAGACATATGAGAACGATAAAAGGAGAGATGAGAAGGATAGAAAACATGCCTAAAGAGGAATTGATGACAGCTGCTAAAGAAATGGGAGCTCCCTATGATTTAGTGGAGTATGTCCATGAAAATGGAAAACTACCGGTTATTAATTTTGCTGCAGGGGGAATAGCTACACCGGCAGATGCTGCCCTTATGATGCAGTTAGGTTGTGACGGTATATTTGTAGGGTCTGGGGTATTTAAATCAGATAATCCAGAAAAGAGGGCAAGGGCAATAGTAAAGGCAACAAACTATTATAATGATCCTAAAGTAATAGCTGAGGTTTCAGAGGATTTAGGTGAAGCAATGTCTGGTCTTGAGATAAATACTTTAGAAACGGAATATGCCCAAAGAGGTTGGTAATATGACTAATGTAGGCATCCTAGGATTTCAAGGTTCGGTAGTAGAACATAAAGATATGTTAGAAAAAATTAAAGAAGTAAAACCTATTATTGTTAAATATAAAGAAGATATAGAGAAAATAGATGGACTTATATTACCCGGGGGAGAAAGCACTACAATAGGTAAACTACTGATGGAATTTAATTTAAAGGATATAATAATAGATAAAATAAAAAGGGGAATGCCAGTATGGGGAACATGTGCAGGTATGATACTACTAGCTAAAGATATAGTAAATGATAATATTATCCACCTTGGTGTAATGAATATAACAATTAGGAGAAATGGCTATGGAAGCCAGCTAAATAGTTTTATTACTGAATCATCGGTAAAAGAAGTGTCTCCTAAGGATATTCCCCTTGTTTTTATAAGGGCACCCTATATAGAAAGGGTAGGGAGAAATGTTAAGATAATTAAAAAATATAAGGACAAAATAGTTGCAGCTAAGGAAAATAATATGTTAGCTACATCATTTCATCCAGAACTTACGGAGGATATATCCTTTCATAGGTATTTTGTAGATATGATAAAAGATTCTAAGAGATAATCTTAGAGTCTTTTTTATGTTTTTTTGCATAATATATACTATAGATACTATAGAGAGGTGATCTTTTGGAAGGTCTTATTAGTGTTACCCAAAACAAATGCAAACAGTGTTATTCCTGCGTAAGAAACTGTCCAGTAAATGCTGTTCAAATAACCGATGGACAAGCTAAAATAATGTATTCTAGATGTATAAATTGTGGGAATTGTATAAAAAGTTGTCCCCAGAGTGCAAAGTTGGTAATAGATAGTAAATCCAATACTTTAAGATTATTAAAGGAAAAGGTAGTGGCATGTTTAGCTCCGTCATTTGTGGCAAGTTTTTATCCCCATGATTATAAAAAGGTTATAGGGGCTATAAAGGAATTGGGTTTTGATGAGGTTTGGGAGACAGCAGTGGGGGCAGAGGTACTGGCGAAAGAGGTGGATAAGTTTATAGATAAAAATAGTAGAAAACCATATATAAGCACACCATGTCCTGCCTTTGTTACCATGATAGAAAAGCATTATCCAGAGCTTATAAAATATTTGCTTCCCTTTGTATCTCCAATGATTGTTACAGCAAGGATTATAAAGAAAATAGATAAAAATACAAGGGTTATATTTATAGGGCCCTGTGTTGCCAAAAAGGCCGAGGCCAATAGCCCTCAATTTAAAAATGATATAGATGAAGTTCTTACATTTGATGAAATAAAAGAATTATTACTGGAAAAAAACATTAACATAAACAGAGCCCAAAGGTCTAATTTTGATAGTATATATACAACTAAAGGTAAACTTTTTCCCTTATCTGGAGGTCTTTTAAATAATCTTAAAACACAGGGGAGATTAAAAAGTAGTGAATATACATTTGTAGATGGGGCTTTAGAATGTATAAATCTAATAAAGGCAATTGAAAAGGGAGATGCATTTGTAAAGTTTGCAGATGTACTTATGTGTAAAGGATGTATAGAGGGCCCTAAAATAGATAGTAATTTAAATTATTACGAAAAAAGGGATAGTATATATAATTTTTATAATAATAGAGAAAGAAATAATAAAGCATTAGATATTGATATAAACGTCAAAAGAATCTATAAAAATAGAAGGAGCATATTAGCTCTTCCTTCAGATAAGGAAATAAATAACATATTAGCCCTGACCAATAAGTATAGTAAAGAAGATGAACTAAACTGTGGAGCCTGTGGTTATAATACATGTAGAGATAAGGCCATAGCAGTAATACAGGGTATTGCAGAGGTGGATATGTGCTTACCCTATTTATTATCTAAAAAGACAAAATTACTTGATGAATTATCTAAAAATTTTAAAGAAATATCAATGTTAAAGGAAGAGTTAGAAACCATAATACATTCATCCTACGATGGTCTTGTTATAACCGATGGGTATGGAAAAATACTTTTAAATAATAATGCGTGGGAGAAGATGACAAATTATAAAAAGAAAAAAGATGATTCTGTTCAAAATATACAGGATAAAAATGTGGTTTTTCCATCGGCAACTATTTTAGCCTTAAAGGAAAAGCGAAGGGTATCCTTTATACAATATGGAAATAAAAATAAAAAGTTTTTAGCAACAGCCACTCCAATATTAGATAATGATGGTAAAATTACCAGGGTAGTATCAAATATAAGGGATATAAATGAGCTTAATAAGTTAAAAAATCAACTTGAGGAAACTAGAAAATTAGAAAAATATCATAAAGAAGGTAACAGAGAAAGTGATAATACTGTATTTGATAAGGGAAATTTAGTTGTAAATAGTAGTGCCTTTGGAGAAGTCCTAAAAACAGCCAGTACAGTTGCAGCGGTAGACTCAACAATTTTAATCCTGGGTGAATCGGGGGTAGGTAAAGAAGTAGTAGCAAAGTTTATAAAAAATTTGAGTAATAGAAAGGATAAACCTTTTATCAAAATAAACTGTGGAGCAATACCGGAAAATCTTATAGAGTCAGAGTTATTTGGTTATGAAGCAGGTGCCTTTACAGGGGCGAGGAATAGAGGAAAACCAGGACTTATAGAACTTGCCCATAGGGGAATATTGTTTTTAGATGAAATAGGGGAGCTTCCCCTTAATTTACAGGTAAAGTTATTAAGGGTTATTCAAGAAAAAAGTATTACTAGAATAGGGGGAACGAAGGAAAAAGATATAGATATAAGGATAATTGCAGCAACAAACAGAAATCTATATGATATGGTTAAAAAAGGGGAATTTAGGGTTGATCTATATTATAGATTAAATGTTGTCCCCATAGAGATTCCACCCCTTAGAAAAAGGAAGGCAGATATAATACCCCTATCATATCATTTTATAAATCGTTTTAATAAAAAATATAGGTGTAATAAAGAATTAACAGAAGATGCTGAAGGTACATTAGTCCAATATAGCTGGCCAGGAAATGTTAGAGAACTTGAGAATATTATAGAAAGACTTGTGGTTACAACGGAAGGGGATTTAATACACAAAAAAGACTTACCAATGTTTATTTTTCAAAACAATAATTTAGATGATGATATTAGGGTGGACAGAATTATTCCCATTAAAGAAGCGGTTGAGAATGTGGAGAAAAAGATTATAGAAAAGGCATATAGAAAATATTCTACAACCTATGAAATGGCTAATGCATTGGGGGTAAATCAGTCAACCGTTGTAAGAAAAATAAAGAAGTATATAAAAAGTAATGCACTTAAGCATGATTAAATGCAACGGTGCATTAAAGGTCGGACTCAGTTTAAGGCTAAGGTTAAGGGAAAGGGATATTAGAATAAGGGAAAATCTAAAAAATAAATATATATAAATAAAACAAGTCTTAAGATAGTCATTTACTATCTTAAGACTTGTTTTTTTAGCATAAATTTCAATCTCAACCTCAACCTTAAACTTAGCATGAACCTAATTTTGGCACAGTATATGCAACATATATAAGTACAAATAAAAAAAGGGGGATTTAAAATGACATATAGAGAGATTTATGATAGGTTAAGAGATTCCGCTGAAGATAAAATAGATAAAAAAAGAAAGGGTAAAATAAGAGCCGTACTTGGATATTCAAAATGTAGTGTAAGTGTTGGGGCAAATGAAGTATTAAAGGCAATGCAAGAGGTGCTAGTAGAAGGGGAAATAGAGGATGTAATAATTGAAACCACAGGATGTATTGGACTTTGTTCTAAGGAGCCTTTATTAGAGATATATACAAAGGATGGGGATAGATACACATATGAGCTGGTTACTCCTAAAAAGGCAAGGGCAATAATACTATCCCATTCATTATATGATGAAGAATTGGAAGAATATATTTTAAAAATGTAAGGGGGAAGGGGAATGGACTATAAAGAGAGGGTTTTAACAATAATTGAAGAGGTTGGTACCACTGGGGATAAACTTATAGAGATTTTATTGAAGGTTCAAAATACAAAGGATAAAAAATATATCACAGAAGAAGAACTAAAGATAGTCTCCAGGGAATTAAAGGTTCCATTAAGTAAGGTATATGGAGTTGTTACATTTTATTCGATGTTTTCCCTTAAAAAAAGGGGGAGATATGTTATAGAGATTTGTAACAGTGGACCCTGTTATGTAAATGGATCAAGGAATATAGTCAAAATATTTGAAAATATCTTAGGAATTAAAATAGGAGAAACCACAAAGGATGGACTATTTTCAATGGATTATACAAGTTGCATAGGGGCTTGTGATGTGGCGCCGGCTGTTAAGATTAATGATCAAGTTTATGGTAACTTAAATGAAGAAAAAATAAAAGCCATAATAGCAGACTTAAGAAAGGGGGAAGAGTAATGGTAAACTTAATATCTAGATTATGCGGAAAGATAAACCCATTATCATTAAAGGAATATAAAGAAAATAACGGGTTTAAAGGTCTAGAAAGGGCATTATTTAAAATGAACTCAAAGGATATAATAAGTGAAATAAAAAGTTCTAATTTAAAGGGAAGGGGAGGGGCTTGTTTTTCTACAGGTCTTAAATGGCAGTTTACTTCAATGGAAAATAGTAATGATAAATATGTTATATGTAATGCTGATGAAGGGGAGCCGGGAACATTTAAGGATAAAGTATTATTAGATGGTTGCCCATTTCAAATAATAGAAGGAATGATTATAGCTGCCTTAGCCGTCGGGGCAAATAAAGGATATATATATATTAGGGGGGAATATCCAAAGTCAAAGGATATATTAATAGATGCTATTAATACCCTTAAATATGAAGGATATCTTGGAAAAAACATATTGGGTACAGAGTATAGTTTTGATATAGAGGTAAGGTCTGGAGCAGGGGCTTATGTATGTGGAGAGGAAACCGCCCTTATAGAATCCATTGAAGGGAACCCGGGAAGGTCTAGATTTAAGCCACCCTATCCCCCAAATAAGGGATTATGGGGAAAACCTACCTTGGTTAACAATGTTGAAACTCTAGCTAATATACCTATAATATTAGCCAATGGGGTAGATGAATATAAAAAATATGGAACAAAGTCAAGTGTGGGAACTAAGCTTATAAGTGTATCGGGGGCAGTTGTTAATAAGGGGGTATTTGAGATAGAGTTTGGAACCACCCTTAGGGAAGTAATATACGATATATGTGGAGGTATGGAGCCTGGTAAAGAACTTAATTTTATACAATTGGGAGGATCATCAGGGGCATGCTTACCAAATAGTTTACTTGATACTAAACTGGATTTTGATGAGTTAAAGAAATTAGATATAGGACTGGGTTCAGGAGCCATATTAGTTGTGGATACTTCAATTTGTATATTGGACTTTATAAAAAATACTATGGAGTTTTTTAAACATGAATCCTGTGGTAAATGTACTCCCTGTAGAGAGGGGAATAGACATATAATAAAAACCATTGATAGAATAACAAAGGGGTATGGAACCAAGAATGACTTAAACTTATTAATAGATATATCAACCGTTATGACTGAAGCTTCCCTGTGTGGGTTAGGTCAGGCTGCACCAACGGCTCTTATTACTACAATGAAATACTTTAAAGAGGAGTATATAAATCATGTAAAGGGATATTGTAAAGCTGGAATATGTAATTTAAAAGGGGGTGTGGTTAATGGATAAAGTTAATATCAATATAGATGGTTATGATATTGAAGTTCCTGAAGGTACCACCATATTAAAGGCAGCTAAGATGTTGGGAATAAACATACCAACCCTATGCTATCATCCGGATCAAAATATAAAGGGAAATTGTAGAGTATGTGTTGTGGAAGTAGAAGGAAGTAAAAACTTAACTGCATCCTGTTGCACTCCAGTTTGGAATAATATGAAGATAAAGACCAATACAAAAAGGGTAAGAAGGGCTAGAAGAACTGTTGTGGAACTTATATTAGCTGACCATAATTGCGATTGCACAACATGTATTAGAAATGGAAATTGTGAATTACAAAATTTATGTAGAGACTTAAATATAGAAGGCTATGATTTTGATAATGTAAATGAAATATTACCAATAGATAATAGTAATCCATCAATAGTTAGGGACTTAAGTAAATGTATTAAGTGTGGAAGATGTATAGAGGCTTGTCATAATGTCCAGAATGTAGGGGCAATATATAATATGAACAGAAGTAGTGATATGAAGGTGGGGCCACCCCTTAATAAAAAACTACAGGAAGTCCCTTGTGTTTACTGTGGTCAATGTATTAGTGTTTGTCCAGTGGGGGCAATATATGAAAAGAATGATACCAAGAGGTTATGGGATGTATTGGAGGATAAAAACAAACATGTTATTGTCCAAATAGCTCCTGCGGTGAGGGTATCATTAGGGGAAGAGTTTAATATAGAACATGGTAGTATAATAACAGGAAAAATAGTAGCTTTTTTAAGAAGAATAGGCTTTGATAAGGTATTTGATACTAACTTCACTGCTGATTTAACCATAATGGAAGAGGGAAATGAGTTATTAGACAGAATTAATAATGATGGAACTTTGCCTATGTTGACATCATGTAGTCCAGGGTGGATAAGATATATAGAGTACTTCTATCCAGAACTTCTAGACCATGTATCAACATGTAAATCTCCCCAGCAGATGTTTGGTGCCCTATCAAAATCATATTATGCTAATAAATATAATATATCTCCCAAGGATATAGTAGTGGTATCGATTATGCCTTGTACAGCAAAAAAAGCAGAGGCAAATAGGGATGAAATGGGTAAAGATGTGGATATAGTATTAACAACTAGGGAACTTGGTAGGATGATTAAAGAATCAAGAATAGATATAAATGTATTATCTGAAGAGGAGTTTGATGCTCCCTTCGGTATATCAACAGGAGCTGGAGCTATATTTGGAGCAACAGGGGGAGTTATGGAAGCAGCCCTTAGAACAGTATATGAAGTGGTTACAGGGGATGAACTTACTAATATAGAATTTAAAAACTTAAGGGGATTAGATGGAATTAAGGAAGCTGAAGTTAATATAGATGGAACAATTATAAAGGTAGCAGTTGTAAGTGGTCTTAAAAATGCAAGTATAATACTTGATAAGATTAAAAAAGGCATATGTGAATATCATTTTATAGAAATAATGTGTTGCCCAGGGGGTTGCATAGGGGGTGGAGGTCAACCTATTCCAAATACCAATGAAATAAAGGGAAAAAGAATAAAAGGAATATATAATGTTGATAAAACTTCAAAAATCCGAAAATCCCATTTAAATCCAGCAGTTAAGACCTTATATGATGAATTTTTAGGTAAGCCATTATCGGAGATAAGTCATAGGTTGCTTCATACCCATTATAAAAAAAGATAATGAAAATACTAAAAATAATAGATGAAGTTAACTTCATCTATTATTTTTAGTGTCTATAATTTCCTTATCTTCGATTTTAAATATTGAGTCTGCAATACTTTCAAGACTACTATCATGGGATATTATTAATATGGTTTTATTATTTTTTATAGATTCTATATAATTAATTAGATTACACTTTACTTGGGAGTCAAGGTTTGAAGTTGGCTCATCTAATAGTATTATATCTTTATCATAAAAAAAGGTTCTGGCTAAAAATATTTTTTGCTGTTCTCCAAGAGAAAGATTAATGGGGTTTAGTGTAACCTCTTTATCTAAATCTTTTATCATTAATATTTTACATATTTCCTTAAGCCTTGTATTATTTATGTTATCAAAGGTTATATTTTCTTCTACAGTCCCACTAAATAAGAATCCTGGATTATACAAATAACTAAAATTATCATATAAGGTCTTAAGGATTTGGAACTTAAAACTATCTCCATTAGGCTTTATTGAATTAACATCATTTATACCTGTTAGTAAGTTAAATAAAGTAGTTTTGCCAGTACCATTATCCCCTTGAATTAAATAGACTCCCCTATTAGTTATAGTCAAATTATCAACTTTAAAGAGTAAATCATTATTTTTATTATATATATCATAATTGTTTATTAATAAAAGGTTTTTGTCTTCATTTAAAAGGTTTAAGTACCCATCCTTTGAGGTACTTTTATGATTAATAAATTTATCTAATCTATCAAAGATTGGCTTGGTAGACTTCTTTTCAACTGAAACCCTTGTAAGTATACTTAAGGGTTCAAATAACATGTTAAGATATTGAGAAAACATTACAAGACTACCTAAACTTAAAGTATTAGCTATAACCAATTTAGAGCCATAGGCTAAAATTATAAATGGGGCCAGGGTCGAGATGAACTGAGGGATTTCACGGGTTAAACTTAAGAAAAATTTATATTTTAATCTTTTTTCAGTCCATAAGTCCATTTTCTGATTATAGATTTCCTTGAAAAATTTTTCTTCTCTAAATAGGTTTATATGCTTTTTCCCATTAATGATTGTGTCCACAAAAGATATATAATCATCAGTTGCTTCCCTTTCTTCTAAACTAATTTGCTTTAGTTTATTTTTATTTAAGAATATGGCACCCATATATATGGGGATAAAGATTAAACCTATTAAAGTTAGTTTTAAGTTTATGGAAAACAATATAACTAGGCATAAAAGGATTCTAAAAATAGATACAGCTATTGAGCATATGTAGTTTATAATTATAGAACCTGCTGTGGAGGAGTCAGAAATAATTATATTAAATATAAAGGAGTTCTCAAAATCATTATAGTCACTATTAAAAAGATTCAGTATTTTATTTACTATATTTTCCCTTATTTCTTTAGAACTTAAAAAGCCATGTTTACTCCATAAATACTTTAAAAAATAAAAGATATAGCTATGCATGGATATAGAAAATATTATACTAAGTATAACCCAAACTTTTAGATGAGAGATATTTTTTTCGCTTATAATGTTATCTATTAGATAGCCAGTGAAAAAAGGAGTTATATAGTATAACATGATGCCTATACAACTAAGAAATATAAGTATAAAGAACATCTTTATTTTCTTAAAGGTTTTAAGATTAATTATTCTATGCATTTTTTAGCTCCTTACTTTTGTGGGAATATTTTCAAACATTAGCTTTATAATATAGTTCTAGCAAATGATCTATTATATATTTTTCTGGAATACATTCGTCCCGATTATGTTTTTCTTCATAAACACAACCCCCCATACACATAGGTAATAATTTGCAATCAACACATTTTTCCTTGTTAAAAGGGGACCTTAACATTTTTTTGACAATATGATCTTCTTTAAATTGAACATTGCCATCTTCATCTATATAGCCTAAATAAAAAGAATCTTCATTATTACTAGATGTACATTGATAAATTTTACCATCGGTTTCGATAAGAAAATTATCGATACAGTCAAATTCACAGCTTATCCCATTTACATTATACATAGGTAGATTTAAACCATGTTTAAGCATAGTTTTATAGACATTTAAAAGTTTTTCTGAGTACTCTTTAGTATTTTCGTAAAATATATCTTCATCTGTATATGAAATATCATGCTGTTGGGCTTGATTAACCCTTAAGGTTATATTTTTTGTATTTATATCACTATTTTCTAAAAAGTTGAGGAAATCATCAAAGTTTTCGTTGGTTTTATTTATATTGTATCGTATTACTATATTAATATTTGGAGCTATTTTTATGCAATTTTTTATATTACTTAAGATTTTATCAAAGGTTCCATCGCCATTTACCAGTACTCTAGTTTTATTGTGATTGTCCCTAATGCCATCTAAGGTAATCTGTATATTTTTAATTTTAGTATCTTTGATTTTATTTATATATTCCTCATTTAAAAGGTAACCATTAGTCGTTAGCGAGCTTCTATAGGCCACATCTTTTTTTGCTAGAAAATTATCTATATCCAAAATAGGATCTATGTTAAGTAGAGGCTCCCCTCCAAACCAATGGATAAAGATGTTTTCCACCCCAGATTGGATTTTTTTATTAAAATATTTTTTTAAATGTTCTGTTATGTCCCTAGATAGGTCTTGCCTATGATGTTCCTGATAACAATACTTACATAAAAAATTACAAGCATTAGTTGTTTTTATTGTAACATTTAAACTTTTACTTGAATACCTATGTTTACTATTGTAAAATTTCAATTTATCTAGCTCATTAATAGTACTAGGTACTATAAATCCATATTCTTTAAACTTAGTAGTTATAGTTTCATCAGAAGTATCTATATTTTTAAATTTTTCATATACATCCGGTTCTACCTCTAACATACCTTGGGTTAAGGTATTAAAAATTATAATTTTATTATCACTAAGTGTTTTTACAAGATTAAATCTTGAATGTTTATATGAATCCACTTTTTCACCGCCCTATGTTTTTTAGATTAAATGGCACATTTTATGGTGACTATTATAGTCACCATAAAATGTGTTTTTTTAACAAGTGCTTTACCACCATTGTCCCGGGATAACACTGTAAAACCTATTCCCCCTGAAGTTCACATTCAAAGTTTTAGGAATTAGATATTATAATATCCTTTACAACTTCATCCCCCTTTTAAATAGATAAAGTAGAGTGTAGATAATGATTAATTACGATCACTTATATCTACAGAACCGCTACCAGGGCAACATTCTGCAACAGAACCTACATTACATCCCTTATCACAAGAGTCAATCAAAGGATTAGGCTTAATTATATCTTTCATGGGTTTTCCTCCCTTCCTAATGTTTAGATGTAAATAACATCTAACTAATAATACTATAGAAATTCAAAAAATATTCTCAAAAATATCAAAAAAGTTAAAAAAATTCTCTTTACAATATAAAATAAGTAACCATAATCAAAAAAAGGTGTATCTCCCAATAGTACCGGTATCATTGGGAGATACACCCTTGAAAGGTTAGTATCTTTTTATATTTATCAAGTAAATACTTAGGTATAGGTTCAACTTTCTCCTTCTGTCTTAAAAATTCAACTTTAAAGGAATCTTCAGTTAATACTTTAAAGTCACAGCCTAAAAACATCAATTTATCTAATATTGTGGGAAGGGCTTTTAATGTATTTAATTTAGCACTACTATCATGAAATAGAATTATAGGGTTTTGTTCCCTATTTGCCCATGTTAGTGTATTGTTTATTATATCCTTTGGGGATTGGGGTGTTTCTGAGGCATCTCCGCTACTGGCATTCCAGTCTATGGGTACATATCCCATTCTCTTTACCCTTCTATCAAGATCATGCATGAAACCTTTTTTACTATATCTTCTATGGACATTGTTATTTGATCCCCCGGGAAATCTCATTATTTTAGGTCTTATACCTGTGGCATTATATATTATTTCTTCGTTTTTGTAAAAGTCTTCTAGAAAGTTATAGGGATTACTATATAACTTTCTATAATTATGACTATAGGTATGGTTCCCAATACTATGGCCTTCATCCACAATTCTTTTTAATAGATTTTTCCCATACTGGGTTTCGGTGCCGGTTACAAAAAAAGTAGATTTTATATTTCTTTCCTTTAATATATCTAATACATTTTCAGTCACCCAACTGGGACCATCATCAAAGGTAAGATATACCGTCTTCCCCTTCCACATGTTTTTTCTATTTAAGCTGTTAATTATATAATATTTTTTCTTTTTAGGCTTTTTCTTAGGGTCATCTTCCCTATTTACATTACTTTCTGGATCACTTTTTTTCTTGTTTTCCATTGTACTATCATTTTTGGCCCCATCATTATTGTCATTACTAGGTTTTTTAGCATCTTCTGTGGTACTATTTTCCTTAGGGTTGTTGTTATTGTCTTCTTTATTTTCAGCTTTATTCTTTTCTGGACTATTGTTATTGGAATCTTGTTTTTTTTCTTTCGAAGGATTAGACCCATCATTTTCTACAGAGGCTTCTAATTTATCGGTGTCCCCTTTAGTAGATTCCTGGTTATCCTCTTTAATGTCCTTATCATCTTCACCATTATCTTGTCCATCATTTGAATCTATTTTTAAGGAGTCTGTTTCATTGTCAAAGGCATATATATTAACGGTTAATAGACCTATTAGTATAATAATCATAGATATAACATTAAGATGTTTTTTCAATTGATTTCCCCCTTACTTTTAAACACCAATATCAATTATAACAAATTATATGATATAAAGGGTTGCAAAATGTTAACTATTTAAATTTTTATAATAAAAGATTAAGGTAATAAATTCATAGCTAAAGGACATAGGATTTAATAATTGGTATTGGAGGTGTTTTTATGGGGAATAGGCCTAGACAGATTGCATCAATATATATAGGAACAATAATTGGAGCAGGATTTGCATCGGGGCAAGAAATATTAAAGTTTTTTGCAGTCTATGGATATAAAGGAATATTTGGTCTGATAATAGCCACACTATTATTTATTTTAGTTGGAGGGATAATATTAATAAAGGTATATAATGATAAAATAGAAGGCTATGAAGAGATAATAAAAAATATATTTTGGGGAAAAATAGGAGGGATTATAGAACTAATCATAACCTCTTTTCTATTGGCTGGGTTTTGTATTATGCTGGCTGGAAGTGGAGCAATAATTAGAGAACAATTTAATGTATCATATAATACTGGAATATATATTATGGCTTTAGCTACATTCCTTACATTTATGTTTAGTGTAAAGGGAATATCAACAGTAAACACCCTTTTAGTGCCGATACTATTGGTGGGGGTTATTATAATAGGTGGTATGGTTATAATAAAAGAGGGATTTGTATTTAGTAATTATAAGGGGGTAGGTATAACTAATACTGGTAACTTCATAACATCGGCAATATTATATGCCAGTTATAATAGTATTTCAGCCTTAGTTATGTTAAGCTCAATTAGAGTATTAATAAAGAGAAAAGAAGACTGTATTCAAGGGGCTTTATTTGGTGGTTTAGGCCTCGGGGTGTTATCCTTTTTTATTATGGTTCCATGTTTAATATTTTACTCTGACATACATAATATAGAGATACCAATGCTTAAGATATCAGAGAGTGTTGGAGGAAAGGGAAAGTTTATATATACTTTTATACTTTGGTTTTCCATGCTTACCACCGCCATAGCCAATGGTTTTGGATGCATAAGGCGAATATCATCCTTTTTAAAAATAAATCAAAAACCTATAGCCATTGTATTTTGTATAATAACAATACCCATTGGTAAGATGGGATTTTCAAATTTAGTATCAATACTATATCCCATATTTGGATATCTGGGAATGTTTATAGTTATATTTATGATTTTAGACTTTATAAAAAATAAAAAAAGAAACCCCTAAAAAGGGGTTTTCTTATGTACAAAATTAAGGAATGTATATAGGACCGTGTCCATCCCCTGGAGGAACATTTTCTTCACCTGCCAGAGCAGATGAACCTAGAAAGGAACTAAATAAAAGTGTTCCACAAACTAATGAAATAAAACTTAACTTTAATAATTTTTTCACAACAAAACCCCCTTAATAATAGAAGTTTAACAAATATAGTGATACATATTCACACTAATATTATAGAACATTATTTGGAAAATGTCAATAGGAAAATTAAAAATATATTCAAAAAATTCAAAAACTAACTTGCAAAATATAGGATTTTGTGATATATTTACGGTGAACTTTTTTCACCGAAAAAGGTGATATAATCTTAAGGTTGGTGGGTGTATATTATGGAAAATAAAAAATTAACATTAGGAGAAAAGATAAAAAAGGAGAGAAAAAAACATGGCATGACCCAATCGGATCTAGCCGGGGATTTTATAACCAGAACCATGTTAAGTAAGATAGAAAATGATGTGGCAAAACCATCTATAGAAACTATACAGTATATTTCAGAAAAACTTGATTTGCCGGTATCCTACTTTATAGAAAGTATGGTTAGGATGGATATGAATAAGAAAAGCAATGTGGAAACAGCCTTTGAACATTCATCATTTTTAAGGAAAAATAATGGTTATGAAAAAAGTATAAAGTATCTAGAGGATACATTGGAAAAAAATGAATTTGAAAAAAATAATATATACTATTATAGGTGTTTATATAATTTAGCATCTAGTTATAGGGAAATGGGAAATATAAATAAGGCAAAGGATATATTAAAAAGTATAATCCCTGTATTAGAAGAGAAAAAGGATTACTATTACTTATCTAGGGTACATAGCATCATAGGATATATATTATTTGAAAGGGATCAATATAAAGATAGTGAATATAATCTGTTTAAATCCATTGAGTATTTAGAAAAATCCTATGTGGATGATATAATACATGAGATAAGGATAAATTACAATCTTGCATATTGTTACTACCTTCAGAAAAAATATGACGATGCATTAAAATATTTAAAGTATGCACTAACATTATCCGATGAGAGGAATTGTAATTATAATTTAGGATATATGAATATGTTAATGGGTGTAATATATAATAGATTAGATAATATAGAGAAGGCTGTATACTATACGGATAAAGGAAGACAATTTTTTAACTTTAAAGATGATTTTTATTATAAAGCTCTATGTCAACAGAATTTAGGGATATATTATACAAAATTAGGGGACTATGATAAGGCTTTAGACAATCTTAAATCATCACTAAAGTATTTTGAAAATAGAGATGATGATAAAAAAATAAACGATATAATAGCAGATACCATAACGGCATTAACTAAAAAGGGTTATTATGATGAAGTAAATAGTTATATAGATAGGGTAGATGAAGAATTACTAAGTGACAAAAGTCGGGCAATATATTATATAAATATAGCAAGATATTTAATCAATAAAGAAGATATAGCTAAGGCAAAGGAGTATCTATCTAAAGTAGAAGATTTAAGTGATAATAAATATATACTACATGACTTATATATTGAACTTGGTAATATAAGTTCAATGGAAGGGGACTATAAAAAGGCCTATGATTTGTCTAAAAAGGCTAGAGAAATAATTGGAGATTTTGGTTTAGCTAACTAGAAAAAATAAATACCCAAGACTTAAGTCTTGGGTATTTATTTTTTTTGATAAATATAAAACAATATTAATACCATAGTACTAAATTAGTATTATAAAAAAACGTTATTTAATAATAAAAGCAAGCCAATGATAGTGATTAACAATCACCGAGCCAAAGGAAGTAGATCCCTACAAAATAAAAAAATATATATAACTTTAAAACACAAAACTTGTAAAAAAAACAAGTTTGTGATATATTTATAGTGAAGAAATTTCACTGAAAATTGCGATGCCATACGGTTAAATAGTAACACTAAATAATTTTTAAATTAAGTTATAGGAAAATAAATAGTAGTAAAAATAGACAATAAATTAGAGTTATAACATTAGAAAGGGTATAAGGATTATTGTTTAGGAGGGGGGGACAACAATGAGGAATGGGGTAAATATACAGAATATTCTAACATATGCTAAGGGGGAAACTTAATTTTTTTAATAAAACTAAAGTATAAATTTCCACGGCTTTTATATAGACAAAAGAGATCTGATAAATCAATAGAATGTTCTAGCCATAGTTATGGATAAATCTATGATTTATATTAGAAGGGGATGTAAAGCGCTAAGGGGTATAGAGACTTATTGAATAAAAAATGTTTATATAAAATATAAACAAAAGAGAGGGGATTTATGTCTTTGATTTCCAATGATGTTAATAATAAAAATGGGGTTAATAATTTTAAGGAGTTAGTAGATAAATATAAGTATAAACTTTATAGGATAGCATATTCAATATTAAAGGATGAACAAAGGTCCAAAGATGTTGTGCAAGAAACTTTTATCATAGCTTGGGACAAGCTATATCAATTAGAAGACAAAAAGAATATAAATAGTTGGCTTTGTACTATAGCTAGTAATAAAGCAAAGGATTATTATAGAAAAGGGAAAAGGGAAATCCTCACCATCGATGATGAGAAAGTATATAGTCCAGATGGAGGTAAGGTCTATTTGGATTTGCCCGAAGAAATTGTAGAAAAAAGGGAGTTTAAGAGGAAACTATTGGATGAAATCCAAAAACTTGATAGTATATATAGTGAAGTACTCTATCTATATTATTTCGCCCAGTTATCCTATAAGGAAATAGGCCATAATTTAAATATATCAACTAAAACAGTGGGAAGTAGACTATATAGAGCAAAACAAGAACTTAAAAATAGGATAGAGTCAAAAGATTACTTCTAATTGATGAAAGTGGGGATAGTATTGCATAATAAAAAATCAATGGATGAGTTGATTAAAGAGGCTGTTGATATTAGAAAAGAGAACATTAGGGTACCTAAAATGGATGACTTATTTGAAAAGGTTAAATCGGAACATGAAAAGAGGGAAAAAAAGGGAGAATCTCGGTGAGTAGTATACCGAGATTTTTCTCTTTAATCAAATTGACAGAAAATTATAAATATTGGGAATAAAACATTGTTATCCTCCGTCTATATAGTGAAAAAAGAAATTAAAAAAAGAGGTGATTTAAAATGAAATGCAAACTGTGACTTAGTATTATTGCAAACCGTAAGTGTTAGTAAAAAAAATTAATGGAGGTAGGTATTAATGAAAAAACTTTTAAGTATTTTATTAGTATTACTTATGGTTCTGTCAACAGTTAGCTTTGCAAACACCGATGAAACATCTTCTGTAACCACCAGTGGGGATACAAATTTTGTAGAGGGTGAACTAATCATCTCAGTTGATAGTAGTAGATATTCAATACAAAGTACAACGGATACCCTTTCAACGACTCTAGAAAAAAATGGATTTAAAGTGGCCGATTATTTACTTGACTTAGGTAATGAAAAAGGTGTACAAGTTATGAGTAACGAACTTAAAACATTAGCTAGGGAAAAGATGGGGGATGTTTATTTAGTAGAGTATCCAGAGGACTATAATTCAGTAAATGGTGCAATAGATAAGTTAAAGGAAGTATTAAGGGATAGCGGTATTTCAGTTAGATATATTGAACCTAACTATACAGTTTATGCTTTAGAAGATGATATAACAACCAATGCCGTTCATAGTAATCAACAATGGCAATATGATATGATAAAGGCTCCAGAAGCTTGGACTATTACCAATGGGTCCAGCTATACCAAAATGGCTGTATTAGATACTGGAATCGATCATAACCATCAAAGTTTAGAAAACTTTGTTAATACTAGTCTGGGAAGAAATTTTGTTGGCGGCTCAACAACAATGGATGGTCATGGACATGGTACCCATGTATCTGGTACTATTGCTAGCTACGGTGTTGTATCGGGAGTTATGCAAAATGCTACACTTATTCCAGTTAAGGTATTAAGTGATAGTGGTAGTGGCTCATCATATGGTATACAACAGGGGATACTATATGCTGCAGAAATCGGTGCAGATGTAATCAATATGTCCCTTGGTGGCGGAGGATATAGCCAAGCCACAGATGAAGCATGTCAAACAGCTGTACAAAGTGGTACTATAGTTGTTGCGGCATCGGGAAATGATGGTACTGCATCAGTTTCATATCCTGCAGCCTATAGTAGTGTTATAGCAGTGGGATCTGTTACATCAAATGAAACCAGATCTTACTTCTCAAATTATGGTGAAGGATTAGATGTAGTTGCTCCAGGCTCAAACATATACAGCACTTACCCTGGAAATAGCTACAATACTTTAAGCGGTACTTCTATGGCATCTCCCCATGTGGCAGGGGTATGTGGGTTAATGAGAGCAGCTGATCCAAATATTTCAGTTGCTGAAGTACAGAATATTCTTAAGGACACAGCCCAATATGCCGGTTCATCTTATGAGTATGGTTCAGGAATTGTAAATGCTTATGAAGCTGTTTTAGAAGTGGATGGAGGATCTACACCACCACCGCCGGAAGATGATAAGACTTATACATCAGTAACTACCAACTACTCTTACTATTATCGTGGAGAAGATGTAGTTATTACTGCAACAGTAGAAGATGAAAATAATAATGCTTTATCAGGTGCTACCGTTGAGTTTACCGTAACTCGTCCAAATGGGACTACTGTTAGTGAAAGTGTAGAAACTAATAGTAATGGTGAGGCTGTATGGACTATTGGTTCTAGCTATTCTACATCATTAGGAACATATGATGTTGAAGCGGTTGCTTCTAAGAGTGGTTATGAATCAAGCACTGGAACAACATCCTTTAGTTTCAGTTACTAAGAGTATATTTGTATCAATATCATAATAGTTTTTTTATAGGAAATAAATAAAAAGGAAATCCCCTGAAAAGGGGATTTTCTTATGTGAAAAATCAAGGGTAGATATAAAACTCTTGTAGAAAGTTGGTAGATGGGAATAAAAGTGATTAACAATCACGATGGATAAAATAGATAATCATAATAGAATAGACAGATATACATATAAACACCAAACATAAATCTTGTAAAATAAATAAGCTTATGATATATTTATAGTGAAGAAATTTCACTATAAATGGTGGAGGGGGCAGTTAGTCGATGGGAAGTAGAAAAGCAAGCCTAATCTTTAGGATTAAATTTGAATATAAACTTGCAAGGTCTTTATATAAACAAAAGAAATATGATAAATGTATAGAATGTCTTAATCATATTTTGCAACTATTGATAAAATGTAATTGTAATTATAATATGGGAAAAATAAATACATTATTGAGACTATCATATAGGAAAACAAAAAATATAGAAAAGGCCCTATATCATATAGATAGAGCTATTAAATTCTATGATTTAAAAAAAAGATCATATGGCGAACCATTATGCCAGATATATAAAGGCAATATATTATTGGAAACGGGAGATTATGATAAGTCAATAGATTACTTTAAAAGGGCATTAAATATATTAGAGAAAAAAAAGAAAGCTAAATTAAGTAATAATATAAGATGTAATATTATAACAGCTTTAATAAAGAAAGAGGACTATAAAGAGGCATCCAAATACTTTTCAATGGTAAATATAAATATTTTAAATGATTATAATAAAACTGTTTTTTATTATAATATGGGTAGGTATTATATACATATAAACAGACTGGATAAAGCAGAAGAGTGTTTATTATTAGCCAAAGATTTAACTAACAATAAAGAGATACTATATGATATATATATTGAACTTTCAAATATCAACTCTATATATAGAAAATATGAGGAGGCATATAAACTATCTCAAAAGGCACGGGAAATACTAAAGAGAATAGAATTTAATTAAAAGAAAGAATTCCGGTAAGTGACATGGGGGATTCTTTCTTTTTTAAATTAAATTACAGAAAATTATAAAAATTGGGAATAAAATTTTATTGTTATCCGTCTATATATTGGAAAGAAAAAAAGGGGGAGATAAAAATGTCGTGAGTAAGGTGTAACAAAAAACTTTTATATTCCAAAATAAAATCTAAGGGAGGATAATAATTATGAAAAAATTATTAAGTATGGCATTGGCATCTGTTTTATTAGTAACTTTTTCTTCATCAATGGTACTAGCTGATGGAGAGGGTGAGGTGAAGGTTAATAGTAAGCAAAATAAGGTAATTAAAAAATGGGAGGAAAACTCTGAGAAAGAAAGTGTAAAACTAAAAATACATTGGGATAAAAAAGAACAAACCCCTAGATTCATAACAGGAAAATTAACCGATAATCCTGTTAAAGGGGAAAAAGATGTAATATCCTTTTTAAATGACAATATGGAAATATTTAAATTAGAAAGTGGAGAGTTTGATGTAAAAAAAGTAGAAGATGATGAGTTAGGTATGACCCACTATAAAACAATATTAAAGATGGATAAAATACCTGTGTATGGTTCTGAATTAGTTGTTCATACAGATAAAAATAACGTAATTTACTCCGTAAATGGACAAGTTAAAAATAATGTCCCAAATAAAAGTTGGATGGATTATGTTGAAATAACAGGGGATGAAGCATTAGAGATAGCAGAAGATACATTAGACTTTACACCTAACAATGAAACTTACACAAGAAATCCCTCTCCTAAACTATATCTTTATGAAGTAGAAGATGAGTGGAGAGTGGCATATTTAGTAACATTAACATTTATAAGACCTTATCCAGGGGATTGGAGAATATTTGTTGATGCTGAAAAGGGAGATATATTAGATAAATTTAATGAAGCAACCCTTGGCCAGAGTCTATCGGGCTCAGGAATAGGTACACTGGGAGATACTAAGGATTTAAATGTATATTATGAAAATAATAGATATTATTTATATGATACCACAAAGCCAATGAATGGAGCTATAATAACCTATGATGGTAATTATGGTACAGCATTACCTGGAAATTATGTGACAGATAATGATAGTTACTTTGATTTAAGTAGACAAAGCGCTGCCGTAGATGCCCATTATTATGCAGGACTAGTATATGACTATTATAATGAAAATTTCGGCAGAAATAGTTATGATGGTAATGGTAGTTCAATAAAATCCACAGTACATTATAAAAGTAATTGGAATAATGCAGCTTGGGTAGGAACACAAATGGTATATGGAGATGGAGATGGAAGTACATTTTCTCCCCTTTCAGGAGCCCTTGATATAGTGGCCCATGAGTTAACCCATGCCGTTACACAAGAAACCGCTGATCTTGAGTATAGAAATCAGTCTGGGGCTTTAAATGAATCTATGTCCGATGTATTTGCTGTTTTAGTTGAAAATGATACTAATGACTGGCTAGTGGGAGAAGACTGCTATACACCGGGAACTCCAGGAGATGCCTTAAGAAGTATGAAGAATCCTACGTTATATAACCAACCTGATCATATGGATAACTATAGAGATTTACCAAATACAGAGCAAGGTGATTGGGGTGGAGTTCATATAAACTCTGGAATACCTAATAAAGCCTTTTACTATATAGCATCAGATATAGGGTTTGAAAAGTCAGGAGATATTTATTATAGGGCATTAACAACATATTTAACAAGCAAATCTAATTTTGAAGACTGTAGAAATGCATTAGTTCAATCGGCATCAGATATATATGGGTCAAATAGTCAAGAAGTTTCTGTTATAGAAGACAGTTTCGCAGCAGTTGGTATAGGTGATACATCTGGAGGAAACCCTGGAAATGATGATACATATGAACCGAATGATTCAGCAAGTAGTGCTTATGGTCCCCTTGAAAGCGGAATGACCTATGAATCCTATATATCATCAGCTACCGATAATGATATATACTATTTTAATACTAATAGTTATACTGATATAAACATAAGTCTTACAAATCTACCGGGAGATTATGACCTTTATCTATATGATTCCCAAGGTAATCAAGTGGATAAATCTGAAAATGGAAATACATCAAATGAAAGTATAACATATAGCCCAAATAGTACAGGTAAATATTATATTCAAGTTGTTGGATATAACGGAGCCAATAGCGATTCAGTAGCATATAAGTTGACAGTAAATTATGGTGGTAATAGTCTTAAAAATAATACAAGTGATAAAGAGGTAGAAGTAATGGATACAAATATCAACGAAAATAAAGAAGACTCTAATAAAGGAGATATAGAACTAACTCCTATAGAGCCTCCAGTTAAATAATAATAGAGTGTTGGGAAGGATACGTGGGGTATCCTTCCTTTATATATACCCTTAACTAGGGTTATATACTAACTTCAGCCACAGCCTGAAGATAAGGGAAGATCTCCTTTCTTCCAACCATTATTCATTCCACCTTTAAGAGAGCATGCATCATAGCCTAATATTCTCAAAAGGGAAACCACTTGACCAGCAGATTGTCCGGAATAACATACAACTATTATTTTTTTATCCTTTGGTAAATGATCTAAAAAATCACCTACATAGGGCCAAAAAACGTTTTCCCCACCATCAATATGTTCCTTCTCAAAGTCTTCCTCTTTTCTTATGTCTAAAATATAAAGGTCATCTCCTCTACCAATTGACTTATAAAGGTCTTCACAGCTTATGAGGTTATTACATCCATTATTTAAGTCTTCAAAATATCTGTCTACTAACTCTCTAACTTCACCCATTATTAAATCACTCCTTTAAGGTTATATTTTATATATGGTTATATTTATACATAAATAACAAAATTCCTTCTTATTAATAAATAATTAAGAAATTTAATCAAAAGGAAGGAATTTCAATAAATAGAAAGAAAATATAAAGTAAAAGGGGGAATAACATGGGGAAGAAAAAAATGGGGATAGTAATAATAATGTTTTTATTGATAATTATGTTAGGAACCAATGACCAAATAAAAAGTACAATGTTATCTGTTTTTAATGATACTAGATCCCTAAAAGTAATAGATGAATACAGTATAAATTTAAAGGATTATAACAACATAGAAGTTTTTGATAATAATATTTTAGGGTATAACCATAATATAATAGGTTATTATAAATTGGATGGCAGAAAAGTCTGGACAAGAAATATAAAAAAATCAAAAATATATATATTTGATAAGGGTATATATATAATAAATGATAAAATAGCATGTTTAGGCTTAAATAATGAATATATATGGTCTGTGGATAATATAAACACAGATAGAACTATAAATATGGGAAAGTATATTATGGTTGTTACAGATAATAAAAAGGGTAGTAATATAAGGATAATTAATAATAATGGAAAGGAAATACTCAATAAAGATATAGAACAAAGGGATATCTTAACGGCTAATATAAGTCCTAAAAAAGATAAAATATTTATTGCCACTTTAGATACATCTTTAGAAGAAATAGATAGTAAATTATTTACATATGATATGAAGGGTAATATACTAGGAGAACAAACTTTTAAAAATCAAATAATTGAGATAATCAAACCTTTACTAGACAGGACCATAGTATTATCGGATGAAAAGCTATCGGTTGTTAGGGATAATAAACTACTTTGGAACAAAAATATAACTGGATACGTTAATGACATAAAAATTTATAACGAAAAAATATATCTATTAACCTATGCTGACAATAGTTTATTAAATATTATGAATTTAAATGGAAAAACACTTAAAAAAGTAAGTGTAGAAAAAGAATATAAAAATATAGAGAATGGTGAGTATGTCTTTCTAATAGGAGAAAATCATATACTGGCAGTGGACAATGGTATAGAAAAAATTAAATATAGTTTAGAGGAAAAAATATTAAAAACTAAAATAGAAAATAATGATATAATAATAATAACCAATAATGATATAAAAGTAACAAAAGTAACTAATGATAAATAGGAGTTTAAACATGAATATAATAGATGTAGTGATGATAGTAATAATCTTATTAAATGGACTAGAAGGATTAAAAAAGGGCTTTATATTATCGGTAATGGATATTTTAGGTTTTGTAATAGCAGGCTATATAGCTAAAATCTATTATATATCATTTTCTAGATTTATAGTAAACAATACTAACATATACAATAAACTAAATACTTTTATTATGGACAAGGTTTCTAAGGTATTACATAGAGGAAATGGAGGGAGTACTTTAGATTCGGCTATAGAGGCATTTGAATTTCCTAATATACTAGAAAAGCACATCATAAACCAACACATAAATAATAAAGCAATAAATATAACTGAGTCTATTTCAAATTCACTAACTAACATTATCATTAATATAATAAGTATTATAATAGTATTTTTTATAGCAAAGATGATAATAAATATAGTTGCAAATATAATAAATGGAATATTTAAACTACCCGTATTAAAAAGTATAAATAACTTATTAGGATTACTAACTGGAGCTATAAAGGGGCTACTAATAATATACATACTATTTGCTCTAATAACTCCAATAATAGTAACATCACCAGATGGGTGGCTATCCAATAGAGTATATACTTCAATTATTGGACAATACTTCTATGAGAATAACATAATTATATTATTTTTAGAAGCCAATGGGTTGATTAATATATTTGAAGGCCAGTATCTAAAGGTAGCTTCCGAGTCATTAGCAAACTTATAACTAGTAACAATGTATTATAGCAAAAATATAAAAATTTAATAAAGAGGGGGAAGTTAAATGAAGAAGAGGAAAGAAGTTGCTACCGGTGTTTTTCTTATATTAGCAGGGGTTGTAATATTTTTACTTAATTTAAATGTATTATCCCATTATATTGTGCTATTAGGAATCTCAGTTGGTGCATTTTTAGCATACTATTATAAAAGGCGCATGGGATTTCTAATAACAGGTCTTATAACACTGGCATTAGCTGTGACTAATATTGTTGATAAATATGTTGATACATCGGTGGACATATCGGGTTTTTTGTTTTTATTGGCACTGGGATTAGTATTTTTAGCACTATATTATATGAAGAATATAAAAGGGTTTATATATCCTGGATGTTTTCTTCCAGCAATAGCCGTATCCACATTATTAGATGAAATTTATGTTATGGATAAACAATGGCCACTATTCTTATTTTTAGGGTTATCCTTTTATCTTATATATTTAATAGAATATAGAAAATCAGACAGTAGATGGCCAATTATACCGGGGACCATACTTATAATAATATCGGGATTATTTTTTCTATCTTCCGAGGAAATTGTTGATGTTAAATTTTGGAAAGCAATCTCCATAATAGGACCTGGAATATTAATATTAATAGGAATTAAGATAATTTATAATAATACTAAAACTAAAGACTTTTAAAGAATAAATAAAAAGACTATAGTGAAGGTCTAGACCTTCACTATAGTCTTTTGTTATTCAACGATTATTTCAACCCTTTCCCCATCTCCTGTGTCTATATCGACTATTTTTCCTTCAGCTCCATTTTTTATGGCTTCACTTAACTCTTTAAAATCAATTTCTTCAAGACTTGATTCTTTAAGGTCAGGAGACATTTTAGTGGCGAACTTAAGACCTATATCAACAAGGGCTATGGGAACATTAACATTAACCTTAGTATCATCCTCGGGGTCAAAGACCTTTATTTTTAGCCATTTTGCCTTTTTAGATAAGTATTCACCCTTCTTTTCTTCAATTGCATTTAATAACTCTATACCTTCTTCAGATGTAATCTTACCTGTTTCTATCATGTTAAGAATAGCTAGTTTTTCCTCTTTTAAATTATTAGACATATTAAATCCCCCTTTTAATTTATTCTTATTGAACCATTTGATGTTGTTAAAATAATCTCTATACCGTTATCTTTAGTATAATCTATACTATGGGCAAGTATTGTCTTTGATCCCAGTTGATTTTGATTATTCACATCATAAACTAACTTGGGAACATTTATATCCATACGTCCCATAGAGGTTTTTGCATTTATACATATAGGTTTATTAAAACTTTTAGAACTTAGATCTATTGATGAGTTAGAAGTTCTTAAGTCTATATGATTTAGATTTTCAGTTTTTAAGTCATAGGTATAAACTTTACCATTGGAAGTTTTAGCGATTATAGAACTAGCCTCAACATTGTCTAAATTAATAGACGAATTGGATGTTGTTGTAACTATTGAGTTTGATATAACTTTTATTAAAGTGGATTTTCCGTTTTTAGTAGTTGAATCAATATCTTTTGAGACGATATTTTCTAATAATGCACTTGCGTTTGATGTTCTTATCTGAATTTTTTCGGATTTAATACTATATAATCCTACTTTCCCATTTTTAGTATTTGCTATAAGATTATCACCATAAAAGTCTGATATATTTATAGAGGCATTACTGGTATTACATAAAATCTCTTTGGACTTTATATCAGAAACATCTATTTTACCATTGGTTGTTGATAAAATGATCTTTTGATATTTATTATCCGGGATAGATACTTCAAGTTTTATTCCTATACCACTGGTATATCGAGGTTTAAAAATAATCTTATTATCATCTTCTATTATTTCATATATTTGACTTTTCCCGTCATAAATATTTTTCTTTATATTGGAAGTTGCCTTAACATAGAGTTCATTTTTATCCCAAGGTTTTAATATTATTCTTCCATTAATACCGTTAAACTCTAAAGTTTTATTAAAGTCACTAGGTAAAGTTTTCTCTAGATTTTCAACAACTGTTTCATAACCACCGAATAAATTCATAAAGTTGCCCTTTTCCAGGAAGTTATCAACAGCATTTACGATTTTATCGGCAATAGAATTAGTGTTATTTTCAATGGATTCCCCTAAATTTTCCGTTTTTTCTTCTATTTTTTGTTCAGTGGAAACTTCTTTAGTATTAAGTTTTTTTTCTTTTTCATCATTAGATTTTTTAATATTACTTGATATAGTTTCTTTAAATTCCGAATCATCTAAAGCCTCGATAAGCTTAGAAGCTTCATCACTGGAAATTTTACCTTCTTCTAACATAGTAAGTATCATCATTCTTTCATCTTTCAAAATAAATTCTCCCCCTTATAAATTATTCCTGTAAAAGCTTAACTGCTTCTTCTGTGGTTATCTCCCCGGAGCTTAGTTTATTTAGTATTTCCTTTTTATTAACATTTGAAGTATATTTGGTGTCGTAGCCAAGGGATTTTATAACATTTTCTAACTTATTTCTAACCGTTGGATAGGATATACCAAGCTCCTTTTCAATTTCTTTGATATTTCCTCTGTTTTTTATAAATACTTCTACGAAAAATTTTTCTTCATTTGTTAATTTACAAAACTTACAAAGAGAAAATTTTCCTTCTATGGTGGTATCACAGTAATCACAATGAACTTTAGTTACATCTAGCTCATGGCTACAAACAGGACACCTACCAATAACCTCTTTTTTCACCTTATTACCTCCTATAGTATAGATATTTTTACCTTATCTCCATTGGAACCATCGATAACATCCACAATATCACAGGGTTCACAATTTTTTAATTCATTAAAAATCCCTGATAAATCAAATTCCTTAGCCATATCTAAGTATTTTAATGATTCTTTATCCTTATAATTACTTCTTTTAGCAATAAACTTGGCTACTCCTAGACCCATATTTGCTAATCCTTTTACAAACCAAAAAGGCATTGCTGGTAATCTAAGTTTTTTTCCCTCATCCCCGTCCACAATCGTTATTTTTAATTTCGATGACTTTGTTCTTAATGTCCTTTTATCAAAATCTATTTTGTTAATTAACTTTAAAGCCTTTTTAGAAGAAATACTTCCCCTATCTAACTTGTTTAGAATATCCATAATTTCATTATTCATTCCAAACACCCCCTTTTCAAAAGAAAAATGCAATGGAAATTAAGAATGTTTATTAACAAAATAAACATTTGGCGAAAATAAACTTAATATTATTAACTTATATCTATATATTATTACTAATATTAATAAATGTCAAGTTAGAATTTAATAAAATTAATATAAAAATTAATATATTTAAAAAGTCCTATTTCATATAGATTAAATCTATAGATGATATAAGTTGTATAAATTTTATCTATATAACAACAATAATAAAATACAAAATAGTATACTATAAATACAATTAAATACTTAATTATTTTAATATAGATATTAATATTTTATATAAAGTAGGAGGTATATAATATGAAAAAGGAAGTAAATGCAATTGGAGTGGCTTGTCCCAAACCGGTCATTATGACTAAGAAAGCACTAGAAGAGATTACTGAAGGGGTAGTGACTTGTATAGTTGATAATGAAGTTGCCAAGGAGAATGTTTCAAAACTTGCTAAAAATTTAGGTTATGAGTTTGATGTGGAAAAAAGAAGGGATGGTAATTTTTCAGTTAATATAACAAAGGGAGAAGGGGACACTGAAGAAGTAAATGTTTGTACTCCAAATACCTTTAAAGATATGACAATAGTATTCGGAAATGACAAAATGGGAGAAGGGGAAGATGAGTTAGGAAATATATTAATAAAAGGATTTATATATACACTAACTGAAGCTACACCTTTTCCAGCTACCCTTGTATTTTTAAATAAGGGTGTTAATTTAACTGTGGAAGGTTCTGAGGTTCTTGAAGACCTTAAAAAATTAGAAGATGAAGGGGTAGAGATACTATCCTGTGGAACATGTTTAGACTACTATAATATTAAAGATAAGCTTAAAGTTGGAGAGATAAGTAATATGTACACTATAGTAGAGAAAATAAAAGGGGTAACTAATACATTTAGGGTATAAAAACTACCTAGGCTAGTATAATATTAATATTCACAGTGTTGACAAAGTATGAATATTAATATTGTACTAGCTTTTTTTTAATTATATAATTATGTTATATTGAAAAAAATAAGATGATAGGAGAGGGATTATGATAGATAAGGAATTTTATGTTATAACATTTGACTCAACTAATTATGCTATAAAGGGAGAAAAACTATTATTAGATAAGGGATTTAATATAAGGACCATTCCAACACCAAGGGAAGTTACTGCCAGTTGTGGTCTTTCTATAAAGTTTGATGAAAGTATTTTAGAAGACATAAAGTCGGGTATAAGTAACAACGACTTAAATATAAATGGAATATATAAAATAATTAGAAAAGGTAAAGAAAGAATTGCCAAACAAATTTGTTAGGGGAAGGTGTCTAAATGGAAGTTGCTAAGGCAATACTAGATGATATTTATGGTTTTTTTAAAACAGAAGGCGGTGAATTATCCATACCGGGTATGATAGTAAAGGTTTTATTAATATTAATCGTCACTAGAATAGTAATAAAAATAGCATATATGGCTATAGATAAATTTTTCGAAAAACAAGAAAGATTTAAATATAAAATAGAGAGTAGAAAGGCAAAGACCCTTGGATACATATTGAAAAGTATATGTAAGTACATACTTTATTTTATAGCTATAATATCAATTTTACAGGTATTTAATATACCAATAGCATCAATACTTGCTGCAGCTGGAATAGGAGGGGTTGCAATAGGTTTTGGAGCTCAAAGTTTAGTTAAGGATATAATAACTGGATTTTTTATATTATTTGAAGATCAATATGGTGTTGGAGATCATATAAAAACCGGGGAATTTGAAGGTATAGTTGAAGATATGGGACTTAGGGTTACAAAAATTAGAGGTTTTAATGGGGAGTTAAATATTATTCCTAATGGTAGTATATCTACTGTTACTAACAAATGTAAAGGATCCATGAGGGCTTGGGTGGATATTTCCATAGCCTATGAAGAGGATATAGATAATGCTATAGCTGTAATCGACAAGATCTCAAAGGATATAAGGAATAATAATGACAATATAGTTGAAGGACCCACTGTGTTAGGTGTAAGTAACCTAGGGGGTTCTGATGTAGTATTATCGGTTATTGCCAAAACTAAACCCATGGAACAATGGGGTGTGGAAAGACAAATGAGAAAAAGTATAAAACAGGCCTTTGACAAGGAAGGTATAGAAATACCTTATCAGAAACATGTTATAATAAAAGATAATGAGTAAAAAATATTTATAAAAATATAGAAATATAATATAATATTAATGAAACTACTTCGATATAAAATGAAGTAGTTTTTTAATTTGTTTAGGAGGGTGATAGTATGCCTATGAAATTAAATGTTGGAGATATGGTTAAACTAAAAAAAACCCATCCCTGTGGTTCAGATACTTGGGAGATTATGAGAACAGGAATGGATTTTAGGATTAGATGTACAGGGTGTGATAGACAAGTATGGCTACCGAGAAGGGAATTGGAAAAAAAAATTAAAAAGATTATAGATAATAAAAGCTAGAGTATACCTAGTAGACATAGATTATATTAATAAATATTAATAGACAAAATATATAGGAAATAGTAAACTATATATGAATGGGAAAACGATTACTATACTTAATGGGACATAAAAAGCTATAAATATGTTATACTATATTTAATAATGATGCACATTTTGATTTTTAAAATTTATATAATTTTTATGGGGGTGCTTTTTAGTGAATTTAAATTATGCAAAAAGAATGGATGGTATTAAGGCTTCAGAGATTCGTGAATTACTTAAATTAACCCAAAGACCAGAGGTTATATCCTTTGCCGGGGGACTACCTGCTCCAGAACTTTTTCCAGTGGAAGCGGTTAAAGATATATCCACTGAGGTATTAGATGAGCAGGGAACTAAGGCTTTACAATATGGACCAACTGAGGGATATGAGCCTCTTAGGGAAAAAATAGCTAATAGGATGAATAAGTTTGGTGTAGATGTAGAGGCCAAAAATATATTAGTTACCAGTGGATCCCAGCAAGGGTTAGACTTTACAGGGAAAATATTCTTGAATAAAGATGATGTTGTGATATGTGAAAGCCCTAGCTATTTAGGTGCTTTAAATGCATTTAAAGCATATCAACCTAAATTTGTGGAAATACCAACAGATAATGATGGTATGAGAATGGACGAATTAGAAAAGGTTCTTGAGAATACTGATAATGTTAAGGTTATATATGTCATACCAGATTTCCAGAATCCATCTGGAAGAACTTGGTCGATTGAAAGAAGAAAGAAATTGGTAGAACTTGCCAATAAGTATAATTTACCTATAGTTGAAGATAACCCATATGGAGAATTAAGGTTTGAAGGGGAAATGCCACCGGCTATTAAGCATTTTGATACAGAGGGAAGGGTAATATTCCTTGGAACATTTTCAAAAACATTCTGTCCTGGACTTAGACTTGGATGGACTTGCGCCGACGGTGATGTTTTAAATAAGTATATACTTGTTAAACAGGGAGCTGACCTTCAAGCTAGTACCATATCCCAGATGCAAGTGGATAAATTCCTTGAAAAATACGATTTAGATGAACATATAGAAAAAATTAAAGAAGTTTATAAAAAGAGAAGGGACCTAATGCTTAAGACTATGAAGGAAGAATTCCCAGAGTGTGTAGAATTTACTCATCCTGAAGGTGGCTTATTTACATGGGCAATATTACCTGAGCATATCAATACAAGGGATTTAGCTAAAAAGGCTTTAGAGAAAAATGTTGCATTTGTACCGGGAGGCTCATTCTTCCCTAATGGAGGAAATGAAAATACCATGAGACTTAATTACTCAAATATGGATGAAGAAAGAATTGTAATAGGTGTAAAGAGGTTAGCTGAATCAATAAAAGAAATGTTATAAATCTGTAAATTTAATTATAATATAGAAAAATAGTTACTGGAGGGGGTTGTAATCCCCCAGAGTATTGACAAAGCAAGCAAAAATGTCCGCTAGTCCTCGGATTTGGAAAATATAGAGAAACGGTCGAAAATAGAATTCCAAACTCGCTATGCTCAAACAGTGGAATTCAAACAATTTTCTCCCTTATTCTATATTTTCACAAATACTGCGGGATAGCTCCCATTTTTGCTTGCTTTGTCTAAATATACTTTATTAACAAACTGGGTGGATTTGTAATCCCCCAATTTTTTATCAATAAACAGGTTTAACTTTCTTGCAAAGGGTAATAATTAGTGATATAATGTGTTAGGAAAAATCCTTGCTCAAAATTGAGCCGTTAGTCCAAGAGGAGGTGAAAAACATGAGAAAATACGAAGCAATGTTTATATTTACTCCAGAACTAGAAGAGGAAAAAAGAAATAGTGTATTTGATAAGATGAAGGGAATCATAGAAAGTAATGGTTCTATTGAAGACATCGACGAATGGGGTATGAGAAAACTAGCTTATGAAATCAATGACTATAAAGAGGGATACTATATAGTAGTAAACTTTGAAAGTGAGAAAGAGGTTATTGATGAAATGGAGAGAGTGTCTAGAATAACCGATGAGATAATAAGACATATGGTTATTAAAGACGAACAGTAGAAAACCAAAGGTGGTGCTTTTGTGAATAATGTAATTTTGATTGGCAGATTAACTGCTGATCCTGAATTGAGATTTTTACCTGAGAGTGGTAGAGCTGTGACTAAATTTTCATTGGCAGTGGATAAGGGATTATCTAGAGAAAAGCGAATGGAATTAGAACAAAAAGGGATACCAACTGCAGATTTCCCAAGGATAGTTGTTTGGGGAAGACAAGCTGAAAATTGTGCTACTTATCTTACGAAGGGAAGAATGGTTGCTATTCAAGGAAGAATACAAACAGGATCTTACGAAAATAGTCAAGGTCAGAGGGTATATACTACCGATGTAGTGGCAAATAATGTTCAATTCCTTGAGTGGGGAGATAACAACAATAATCAGCAAGGTCAAAACACAAATACCAACAAAAACACAAACACTGGCGCACCAGGTGGAGGTATAGAAACTGAAGGTTTTCAACCTATAGACGATGATGATATTCCATTCTAGTGAGGAGGAAAGAAAATGGGTAGAAGATATAGAAAAAGAAGAAAAGTATGTAACTTCTGTGTAGACAATATTGAAAAAATAGACTACAAAGATGTTAATAAACTGAAAAAATATGTTACTGAAAGAGGCAAAATATTACCAAGAAGAATTTCAGGTAACTGTGCAGTACACCAAAGACAGTTAACAAGAGCAATAAAAAGAGCAAGAAACGTTGCCCTTTTACCATATACATCAGAATAAAAAAACGACCCCTAGGGGCAATGTCATTAAGTTAAGAAATATTTTAAAGAATCCAAGACAGAAAATAAACTGATTTCTGTCTTGGATTCTCTTTTCTTTAGTAAATAACAAATTTATGACATACTAAAAAGACAGATTGCCATCT
>NZ_JBAKFX010000042.1:0-34785 GCF_037577855.1 Dethiothermospora halolimnae
CCTTCCTATATTATCTATACTTTTATTTTATTTATTTTATATTATTTTATAACAAATAAGGGTATTAAAAAAAGCCCATTTGGGCTTTATAAGGTTTAATTAATCTATTATTTTATAGTATTTTTCTGGCTCTAAAATTAAATATTCTTGTATATCTAGATCAGCAATAAACTCAACTTTAATCCCATCCAGTATTATAATATTATCTTCTTTATTAAAATAGTCTTCTTCCACACCTAAAACAAAATCCATCAAATAATCTTCTGTACTATTAATTAAAATAGCTTCTTCACCTTTCTTGTAATAGTCTAATAAATCTTGTTTGAATTTTATAATATCTACTCTTTTATAAAAGTTATGCCTATCTAAGCTCTTTAAATTTTCCACTATTTTGTCTAAGTCTTCTTCTGCTCTAATAATAGCTACATGATTATAATTTTTCATCTAATAATCCCCCATTTGTTTATAATATTTTAATATTATCTTGGAATGTTTCTATATAAAGAATATTCTCTTTTATAAAACCAGCTATTATTGTGTTATTATCTTCTACAATAAAAGGTTCATTATTATTTGTGTTATTAATTATCTGCTCATTTTCACCAAGGATTTTCTTCATCTTTTTTATTTCTATGTCATTTAAATCTACCAAAAGATTAATTTCTCTTATTCTATTTAACATAAAATCTACTCCTTCTCCCTAGCTAAAAAGAAAGCCCATTAGGACTTTCTTTTATAGAATATCATTTTTATTTTTTTATAGCAATTATATCTCTAGTATTGTTAAAAGTTCATTTTGGAACTTTATCACTTCTTCTAATTTAATATGGAATCTAAATATAAAATAATTTGTAATTCTATCCCCTTTAACCGTTCCCAAGCAAACATAATAACCTTCATTACTTCCAGAATGAAAATGAACTACTACATTATGCTCATCTTCTGGAACTATATCTTCTCTATAAACTCCCATAAGCTTTCTAAAAGCATCATATTTGTTAGTCATTTCTTTGCTTTTAAGATGATTTATAATTGCTTTTTCTATATTTCCAATTGAATTTCCAATGACCTTTATTTTTCTGCCCATCAATATTCTCTCCTAAAATATAAACTGTGTATTGTTTAATCTAATTTTAGTCTTAAGCATTTTATTTGTATATTTTATCGCTCTAAAGAAAATTGGATCTACTTTGTTTTCTACAAAACAATCTGCTGTAAATTTAAAATCTTCTCTATAATGTATCTTTAATATAAGAATAATTAAGATACAAACAAGACTATAATCTCCAGCACATTCTAAACTCTTTCTTTTTGTATTACTAGGAGTTAAATAGAAATCTTCAAATTCATTATTTCTAAATCTAATTTTGGATTTATCTATAATAATGTCTTGAATAACTCCTTTCTTTTTAAATGAATTTAGAACTAACTGTATATGGCTCAAAACTTCATCACAAAAAATTCCTTTACGTCTTTCAAATCTATAATACAGTTTCATTTTTTAAAACTCCCTCCTGTTATCAAATTCTCTAACTATCTCATTCAGTTCTTCTTTCTTCCTACCATCATAGGTTTTTACCATTACAATATGAGCTTCCAGAAATCTTCCTCTGTGATAATTAACTTCACTTTTAAAATTTTGTAGAACACTTAAGTATGTTCCGTTTGTAATAACTTCTCTTCCATCTATAATTAAACTATAATGATTACCATTACTTTTAGCCATATCATAATGATAGCCCATGTTCATCGTTCCCATTTAAATTCTCCTCCCTTATATAATTCCTTCTTCTTTTAAGCTTGTATAACCGTCTCCGATAATCACATGATCCAGAACCTTAATCCCTATTAAATCACCAGCTTCTACAAGTCTTTTGGTTATATTTATGTCTTCATGACTTGGTGATGGATTACCACTAGGATGGTTATGTACTAAAATTATACTGGCACTACTTCTTAATATAGCTTCTTTAAAGACTTCTCTAGGATGAACAATACTTGCATTCAAGCTCCCTACAGATATAGTTTTTATATCTATTACTTTGTTCTTTGTATCTAAAAGAACAATTCTAAACTCTTCCTTTTTCAAATATCTCATTTCTTCTTTTAACAATTCTGCTATATCCTTTGGGCTTTTAATACTGTCTTTAATATCTGTGTTTTCTTTAGCTATTCTTGTAGAAATATCAAACAGAGCTTTAAGCTTCTGTTTTTGTAAATCTGTTATTTCTAACCTATCTACTTTTTCTCTTATCTCATTTATGCTTTTAAGCTCTTGTAATACATCCACTTTAATATTAGTTAGTAATGCTAAAATCTCAAAGTCCATTAAAGAATTTACTCCATATTTACTTGCTCTTTCCCTTATTAACTGTCTATTCATTTTAAATTCCTCCCTTAAATTGTCTTCATAAACTCAAATTTTTTATTTAAATTTGGTATAAACATCAAGTTCTTAACCTTTCAAAAAATCATAAAAGCCCCTACAAATAATCACTTTGTAAGGGCTAACTCTTGATAATCTTTACTTTTTTATAACTTTGGATATGGTCTGTAAGGTTCTTTATATTTCTTCTTCAAATCAGCAAGTGAGATTAGTTCAAATTCTTCATCTCTGATTATCCTAGGAAATTTTTTATTAATATCTTCTAATTCATTAATTGAAAAATATCCTAGTTCTTTTTCAAAGCCGACTACCCATCCAAAACATATAACACCTTCTTCTTTAATATCTGCCTCAATTAAGTACCATTCCCAACTACTACACAAATCGTAAAATCTAACCTTAACTATTGTTTCTTTTTCTTCTTTACCATCAGTTTCATACAAATTTGGTACTTCTAATCTTTCTTTAAGTTCTTTATTAAATAATTCTTTTGCCATAATATAATCCTCCCTTTTAATCGCTCTAAAATAAAATTCCAGTGAAATTTCATCTAGAGCTTTCATTCTCCTTTTGTTTTCCTAGCCTTTAACAATTCTTTTACTATGTTTTTTATTTTGGATGTTTCTATTTGTTGCATTATATGCAGTTTAATAGCTTTAATAAAAATTTTTAAACTTTTTTCTCTAAACTATTGAAATATAAAAATTGTCTGCTATAATATTAAAAATGCTTAAAATTAGTTTTAAGTATTTCCAGCCAAAAATTTATAAAGGAGGATAGTAAAACACGGCGGACAAAGCAAACAAAAGAAACTAATAATCTAGCTTTGTCAAATATTTTAAAGGCTGGTGTTTTAAAGTGACAAATAATAATAATGAATTCAATAATCTTCTTAACGAAGTTAAACATATACAAAATAAAAAAAATAACAATGAAATATTAAATGACTTTCTTACTAAACTCTACATATTGAACGAAAAATATAAAGACAAAATAAATGAAATTAAAGATAACCAGAAAGTAGATTAATCTACTTTCTTTTTTTTATGTTCTGAGTTATAATTAAGCTAGTTTATAATATATGTGTTAAGGATGGTGTGATATGGGTGATTCTATGGAAAATAATAAGAATGTAGTAGGTTATGTACGAGTTAGCTCTGACGAACAGGTAGAAGGATATAGTTTAGATAATCAAAGAGAAGACATTAAAAAATATTGTGATTTACACGACCTAAATCTAATAGGTATTTTTTCGGATGAAGGTATTTCTGGTAAAAATATCGAAAAAAGAAAAGACTTTAAAGATATGATTAACTTTATTGAAGCTGGAAAAGCTAACTGCATAGTAATATGGAAGGCAAGTCGTATTAGCAGAAATTTTTTAGATTTTGCTGAAATGCTAAAAAAGTTTGAAGAAATTAAGTGTAGATTAATAAGTGTTAAAGATAACTATGATACCGCTGATCCGAGTAGTAAATTAAGTATGTATATGCATGGTATAATAGCAGATTTGGAAAGGGATAATCTAAGAGTTCAAGTTCGTGGTGGTATGAGAAAACGTGCAAGAGAAGGAAGATTTAACGGTGGTAATCCTCCTTTTGGCTATAATTATAATAGAAAAATAAAAGAATTGCTTTTAAATGAAGACGAAAAAGGAATTGTTAAAGAAATATTTGATTTATATCTAAAAGGCTGGGGATATTCTAAAATTGCTAAACACTTAAACTCTTTTGGTTATAAAACTAAAAAAGGAAATAATTTTTCTTTAAATGCTGTAAAAGGTATTTTAAAAAATCCTATATATGCTGGAAAAATAAGATGGGAAAGATATAAAGATTGGGATAAAAATAAAAGAAAGGGCTTAAATAAAGAATATATTTATGTAGATGGTATCCACCAAGCTATTATTTCAGAGGAAAAATTTGAATTAGTTCAAGAAAAAATTAAAAATAATCCTAAGAGTGGAAATACTGGGAAGCCTTCTAACTACTTGCTAAGTGGTATTTTAAGGTGTCCAGCTTGTGGTTATGGAATGGCTGTTCAGAAAATCACAAAGAAAAATAGTATAAATTATTATTATACTTGTGGAGCTTATCAGAATAAAAAAGGCTGTTCTCCAAATTCAAACAAAATGGAAAAAATAGATAATCAGTTTATAGAGTTGATGTCTAATTATGTTAATAATCTAAGCTTGGAACAAATAAAAAAATCTTTAGCTAAAGATAAATCAATAGAAAAAAGTGAAATAGAAAAAAAGATTAATGATGTTAAAAATGAACTGAAAAATTTAAAAATGGAACAAAATAACTTACTTAAAGCATATTCTATGGAAAATGCTCCACTAGAAATATTAAATCAAAAACTTAATCAAAACCAAGCTAAAACTGAAGAATTACAGACAACTTTAAATGAACTTGATATAGAGAGATCAAAACAAGGTGAAGATGTTAATCCTAAAAAGATTTACAGTATCTTAGAAAATTTCAAATTTATAATGGAAATTGCTGATAGAAAAGAAAAAAGAGAGTTAGTTAAAACTCTCGTTCATGAAGTTCATATTAACAGTGAAGGGACTATAACAAAGATAATATTGAAGTTAAATCAAAAACTTAAAATACAATATGATAAAAAAGACAAGAAAAAGTTTATAATCACTTGTGGTACGGTTCACCCCTACTTATTCTAAAAGCCCTATAGACCTGCTCAAGTAGTATCATCTTCATAAGTTGATGGGGAAATGTCATCTTAGAAAAGGATAGCTTATAATTACTTCTCTTTAACATCTCCTGTGATAATCCCAAAGATCCCCCTATTACAAAGGTTATATCACTTTTCCCCTGTAGTGCCAAGTTATCTATTGTTTTGGATAAGTCCTCTGATGATATCATTTTCCCCTCTATGGCAAGGGCTATTACATAGGAATCTTCTTTTATTTTTGATAGTATCCTTTCCCCTTCTTTGTCCTTAATCATTTCCATTTCAGCTTCACTTAAATTCTCCGGGGCCTTTTCATCCTTTACCTCTATAAGTTTAAGCTTACAATATCTAGATAGTCTTTTAGAGTATTCATTTATACCCTTAACTAAATATTTTTCTTTAATCTTACCAACTGAAACTACATTAATATTCATAATTTCCTCCTAAATCATAATTTAACTAAACATTAATAAGCCTTACCAAATTAGCAAGGCTTGTCTAATATGTATAATAAACTGTATTATATCTTTAAAAATAATTTTTATACCACTAAGTACCTAGGTTTTCTATCGCAATGATCACATGTGTTTGGACTTGTCCAGTCAGTGAATGATATCTTTTCAAGTTCATATATATCCGGGGGCTGTTCATATACATCTATAAATTCTTCGATGGCTATATCTAAATGTTCATTACAAACAACATACATATTATTTCACCTCTGCTCTTAAAATATATCTATATTATATAGTATTTTCAGAAAAATACAAAATTATTCTATGAAAACAAAGATGCCATTGGCGCTTTTTTTATTTTGTACAGGGTACAGAGAGGAAATTAAAACTGGGCTGGATATATTCAGCCCATACATTGTTTGATCAGCATATAGTGTCATTAATTCTATTGTCCAGATTTTTTATCAAATGTAACTCCAACTGTTTTTTCCTCTCCATTCCTTAATATGGTTATATTAGACTTATCTCCAATATTATAGTTAAACAGTACTTTTCTAATATCATCTATTGTTTCAGTCTCTTTGTCATCTATTTTTATTATTACATCTCCAACCCTAAGACCTACCTCTGCTGCAGGAGTATCTGGGTATACTTCAACTATATATACTCCACTTTCTGGACTTAAATCCCTGCCTAACATTTGTTCATAATTTTCTACTGATATTCCCTGTATACCTAAAATAACTGGATTAAACTCTCCCTTTTCTATAACTTGACTTATTATGGGTTTTGCAGTGTTTATAGGTATTGCAAACCCCAGTCCTTCTGCCACTTCACTTCTTATTTTTACAGTATTTATACCTATTACTTCTCCTTTACTATTTAATAAAGGTCCCCCACTGTTACCGGGATTTATTGATGCGTCGGTTTGCAAAAGGTCTTCTATTCTTTTACCCTCTGTTTCAAGGGTTCTATTAAGACCACTTATTATTCCTGAAGTAACTGTTCTTTCAAAATCAAGACCTAAGGGATTTCCTATGGCCACAGCTATTTCTCCCACATTTACGTCATCAGAATTCCCTAATTCTGCTGCTGGTAAATTAGTACCATCTACCTTTACCATCGCTAAATCAAGGGATGTATCATACCATAAAACTTCTCCCTTTTTCTTGTCACCATTTTCAAATAGTACAGTTATTTCAGATTTCTTGCTATTCCCTATTACATGGGAGTTGGTCATAATGTATCCATCACTGTCTACTATTACTCCAGAACCTACCCCTTGCTCCCTTATTGGGCCAAAAAAGAAGTTTTGTTTTACTTGAACCGTTGTTATTCCAACAACTGATTTCATTGATTTTTTAGCCACTGCCTCAACTGTTGTTATATCGTCTTTAGGATCTATATTTATTTTCTGTACATTATTAGAACCTTTAAATATTTTCGGAGTGGGAATGTATCTGCCATATAAATAATTAGGAGCAATATATGAAGATAATGTTCCTCCTATTAAAGCAGCAATTAATGCAACTACTATATAAGAAAAAAGTCCCCTTCTTTTTTTAGAAGCTTTTTTCCCTTCAACCGAATAGGTATAACTATGTTTCTCCCTATTATCGGTCCTGTTTGTATAAATACTTTCATCCCTCGTTTCCCTATTCTCTTGGTTTTGAAAATTATTATTATCTTCCATAATAGTCCCTCCCAAAAGTTAAAAATTATATACCCTAGTGGGCAATTCTCTATAAGTTAAATCAATACTTATATCCTTTTCTATATTTACCCCACTTTCTGTAACAATATTCTTAACTGTATGATATGCAAGCTCTGGAAAATTATTATCCTTACTTATATGACCAAGTAATACACATTCATTATTTCCAGATAATACTTCTGTTATTAGTTGCCCCGCACTTTCATTTGAAAGATGTCCATTATCACTTAGCACTCTCTGTTTTAAAAACCATGGATACTTACCCATCTTTAACATTTCAACATCATGGTTCGATTCTATCATTAGCAAATTTGAATTTTTTATTCTACTCTTTATATTATCATCAACCCGGCCTGTATCTGTTAGATAGCTTATCTTTCTGTTTTTATGATAAAACGAAAAACCAACAGGCTCATTGGAATCATGGTATATATTAAAGGGCAATACAGCTAAATCTTTAATTTCAAAACCTTCATTAGTTTTGAATTGTAATATATTTTCCGTTTTTAACTTTCCTAAATCTTCCTTCATTCCGTTCCAAGTATTAGTATTGGCATATATAGGTATATTGTACCTCCTTGACAATATACCTACTCCCTTAGTGTGATCTTTATGTTCATGGGTAACTAATATATAGTCAATAGTAGAGGGATCCACATATATTTTTTTAAGTAAATTCTCTACTTTTTTACCACTTAACCCACTATCTATTAATACTTTCACATGGTCCGTTTCTATATACTGGCAGTTACCACTACTTCCACTTGCCAATGAACAAAATTTTATAGCCATATTAATCCTCCATTAACTAGGTCCTTATATTCCAAATAGTAAAGAATATAATCTACTGTTGAACCATTATTATTCTTTGACTCTTGTTATTTTAGCTCCTAAATTTAATAATTTGTTTTCTAGATTTGCATATCCCCTATCTATATGATATACATTGTCAATTTCAGTAATTCCATCTGCCGAAAGGCCAGCTACAACCATAGCAGCTCCTGATCTTAGATCTAAAGCCGATACCCTAGCCCCACTTAATCTTTCTATTCCCTTTATAACCGCAGTTCTCCCGTCAACTTTTATATTGGCACCCATTCTTTTTAATTCATCCACATATTTAAATCTACCATCAAAAATACTTTCTGTAACAATACTTGTCCCCTCTGCACTTGATAATAATACACTCATTGGTTGCTGTAAATCTGTGGGGAACCCTGGGTAGGTTAAGGTTTTAACGTTAACACCCTTAAGTCTATCATCTGCAGTTACTCTAATAGAATCCCCATATTCTTCAACTTCAACATTCATTTCCCTTAATTTGGCAGTTACAGATTCTAAATGGGTTGGAATAACATTATTTATTATAATATCTCCACCTGTAATAGCCGCCGCCATCATATAGGTTCCTGCCTCTATTTGGTCTGGAATAACACTATAGGTACATCCATGTAATCCATTAACCCCATTTATTTTTATAACATCTGTACCTGCCCCTCTTATATTAGCACCCATTGCATTTAAGATATTTGCAACATCTACTATATGGGGCTCCTTAGCAGCATTTTCTATGGTAGTCTTTCCTTCTGCTAAAACTGCTGCAAGCATTATATTAATAGTTGCCCCTACACTTACAACATCTAGATATATTTTGTTGCCTATAAGTCTATCTGCTTCGCATTTTATTATACCATGGTCTATTTCCACTGTAGCACCTAAGGCTTCAAATCCCTTTATATGCTGATCTATAGGTCTTGACCCTATATTACATCCTCCTGGATACATAACTTCCGCTTTTCCAAATCTTCCAAGACCTGCTCCCAATGTATAGTATGAAGCTCTAAATTTCTGGGCAAGCTCATTTTCTACAATACAATTATCTATACCAGTTGTATCAACCCTCATAGTTCCTTTATCATCTAATGTAGCCTTAGCTCCTAGTTGTTCTAATATATCCCTATAATAAAATACATCCCTAATAAGGGGAAGATTTTCAACTGTACATTTATCACCTGCAAGTATTGTGGTCGCTATAATGGGCAGTGCCGCATTCTTAAAACCACTAACATCTACTTTTCCTTTTAGTCTGGCTCCACCTTCTATTACTAATTTTTCCATAGTATTACTGACATAAGTCAGCAACTTCACCTCACCTTCAATTTTAATCATTCACTTCTATTAACATTATATAAAATATTCATATGTTTTCAATAACTATTTAGCTTAATAAGTCCTTGTTTGTATATTAACAAGTTAATAATATAATCGCAAGTCTAAACCCCTATCTTATTTTCCATAAAAAAAGTAGAAGAAGTCATAATTATAACTTCTTCTACTTTTTTTATGGAAATCCTTTTATTTATTTTCATATTGGTCTAAAAATTCTTTAGTTCCGTCCTTAAATTTAATCCTCCATGCTGGCCCACTTGTTATTTTTATGGGATTTCGAGGATTCTTATAAGAAAGTTCCTCTGGAAGGTAGTAACATAAATCTATGTCTGTTATTATTTTATTGTAATGTTCTTGTTTTGATAATAATCTAAGTAATGCATCAGATGGGTCTATTATGGAAAACTTTCTATCACTCTCTTCTATAGACTTAACCCAGTGCCTTTTAAATTTTTTAATACCAAATTTATTTATTTCAAAGGTCATATTGGTCCTTTCCACAAATCTATTATCATATACCTTCGTATACTTTAATACATAAACTTCATCATCATAGTTATATTTATAATAATCTAATTTAAAGTCGTCTGTTCTAAAACCTTTATTTTTTAAAAACTTTGTAACTATCTCTTCTAATTTATCCTTTGTTAATGTGTCATATTTCTTGATATCAGAGTGACTTTCATAAAATAAAGTTTTATTATCCGGGGATAACCTTAAGACTTCCTTTTCATTTCTAAACTGTATATTGTCCCCTATGCTTTCTTTTATATATTCCCCTAAAAATTTTTTAGCTATATCCTTAGGATTATATACATCATATTTAAGATCTATCATTGGCAATGGTGGAATGTCTGATGGTATTTCTGTCTGTATTATTATCCCTTTATCATTTAACTCTTTCTTTATTTCTGATATAAACTGTTCCTTCGACATACCTTTAACTTCCCTATTATCTATTAAAACATATCCTAATATTAAGTTAGTTATCAAAAATGCCACTATTAATACACTTTTTGCCTTTGCCCAATCCATTATTCCACACCATCCATTTTATCATACCCTATTCTTTCACCTGTGTATATATCAAAAATATAGTCCCTATCATTTATAGAAATAATCCAAGCTACTTTAAGATTTTCATAGGATTTCTCAGTATATGGATCATAATAAACAAGTGAAATATCATTTATAGATGATAGAATCTTTCCTGTTATTTGGTCTCTATTTAAGTCCTCCATATTTATTTCATTCTCAGTTGCATAATCCTTTAATATATAGTTAAAGTTATTTTTGTTATTTAAAATATCAAAGGGTATAACCACAGTTTCTGACTGGTCATTGGTTTCTTTAGGTAACTCCATCTTCCTTCTAACAAATCTTTTATAATAGGTTACATTTTCATTAAAAACATCTATCTCCAATGGAGCACTGGAAATTTTCTCATTAAATTTAACCGGTAATCCTTTAATATTATATTCAAAAAGAAATTTATACCCTTGATTTCTGTCAACTTCTATCTCTTCTATGGAAGATAAATAAACATTTTGGGGAAAGCCCATATGATTTGATATAAACCTAAGAGCACTATTAAAACTTTTATATAAATCCCTCTCTATTACCGTATCATCTAAGGAATTGAAGTATTCTAATACTCCGTTATTATATATTTTTAATGTTTTTCCCTTATGGAGAAATATAATAGTACCATTATCCTCTTCTATTTTTCTAATATAATCTAATTCTCTATCATAAAACTTCCTTGCTATATTATTTACTTCTTCACTCTCTCTATTATCAATCTCATTTTCAACTATTACCTTTTCTACCTTGTATTTATTCTGTAAAAGAACATATTCATCACTATCATAATTCATACTCCGAAGGGATGTATATCTCTTATAATCCTCTTCTCTAATAAGGGACACTATTTTTCGTAAATCTCTGACCTCTATATTAGATCCTTTTATTTTTAAGTGTTTTTTCCCATCACTAAATACTGCATAATTTATATTTTGTAAGCTAATGTGTATACTCTTAACTCTAGATAATTGATTGTACACTTTTCTGGGTATATTGGTATTTATAATTTTAGATATCAAATATAAATCTAAGTTATTGTCAAAATAGTAATCTAAAGATATGTTGTTTTGACTTTCAAGAAATTCTTCATCGTTCATTATTTCTAAAGATATTTCACCATTAAATAATTCTTTAAGAAAAGATGTTCCTATTTCCCATAGACCGTAATCTTTCCCTGAATAGAGTACAGTATGATTGGCATCACTTCCTCCAAAGTTTAATAAATACTTTTTAGGAGAAACTATTTCTTTTAAATTATAGCTCTTTTCGGCAACGGTGTCTTCTTTACTAAACATTGGAACTAGGGAGCTGGGAACTTTTATCCATATCTCATTGGTTAAGATTATACTTGTTATAAACAAAACCACCAGCAATAGAGTCTTTATTTTTTCTCTATTCATATATTATCATCTCCAAAATCTATTGCTAGTATCACTGATGACTATCGTCATTATCCACAGTATCCTCTAAAGGGTTCTCTGTATTTTCTTCATTCTGGGAATTATTCTCTAGCTCTCTAGAGTTAATAACTTCTTTTATAGTATCTGAATAGTTTATATTATTTGCCTTTTCTGTGGCTTCAGATATATCTTTAACATAAACGTATCTAGTTTTAACATCATCGCTATTTTCTAAAAACACTTCTATTTTATTAATTCCAAGTTTTAAATCTACTAACTCAGCAAAACTTTCTAATATCCCAACTTCAACTCCCTCTTCATAAGTTAAAGTAAAGTCATCATCCTCTGGCAAGTTGTCAAAATCAAAATCGTTATCAGCAATATTAGTTGAAGAATAAACATTTATAATAACTTTGCTACCTTCACTAGCTTCTCCAGTTAGTAGTATAGTTTTATCAAATGTAACTGTTTCATCCTCTGGTTTTAATAATTTAAGTGCCTTGTTTTCTTTATTTCTACTTATAAAGCTAATATAACTATCTGAGTAGTTATAGTTGCCCTTAGCACTATATACCACAGTTCCAGAAGTACCTACAATAGCAAGTACTAATGCAGCTGATAATATCTTTTTAACCATAGATATTCCTCCTTAGGTCATTCTACTATTACATTTATAATTATATAATAATATTATTACAGACATATTACAGCTGAATTAAGATAAAATTACATGACAATTACTCTATTGGTAAAATTATATCCACTTGTGTTCCCTTATTATATTTACTGTTTATAACTATTTTCCCTCCATGGTATTCTATTATTTGTTTAGCTATTGATAAACCAAGACCTGTTCCCCCTAAATCTCTAGACCTGGCCTTATCAACCCTATAAAACCGTTCAAATATCCTATCTAAGTCTTCCTTAGGTATTCCTATACCATTGTCCTTTACGGTTATAATTACATCATCTTCTTCCAGTCTTGATTTTATATTTATATTTCCTCCCTCCGGTGTGTATTTCATAGCATTACTTACCACATTAAGTATTACCTGTTCAATTTTATCCTTATCTACAGTGATATTTAGTCTATCATTTTCTGTTTTTAGATTTAGTTTCTGCTTCTTATCCTTTGCTGATATTTCCATCTTCATATATATGTCATTAAGTAATTTATTTACATCCACCGATGTTTTATTCCACTTAGTTTGTTTATAATCTAAGTTAGATAATTGTAATAAATCCCTTACAATTCTGGCCATTCTATCACACTCACCGTTCATTACGTCAAGAAATTGACATGATAATTCCTTACTTTCTATTCCTCCATCTAGTAAAGTTTCTGTATAACTCTTAATAGTTGTTATAGGAGTTTTTAATTCGTGGGACACATTGGCAACAAACTCTCTTCTCATATTTTCTAGCTTTTGTTGTTCTGTTACATCCTGTAGTACAAGGATTAGTCCCCCCACTTCATTTTTATCATTTTTATATGGGGCATACTTAACCCTATAAACAGAAGAATCAATTTCCAATACATTGTTCTCTTCTAAGTTATCATTGTCCTTTATCTTTTCAAGTAATAAATCTCCATTATATTTTTTAAATAAATCATAACAGTTTATATCATTAATACTTTCCCCTTCTATGTTTAGTGCCTTTAGGGCTATGGGGTTTGCATGGATTATATTTCCATCTGTGTCCACAGCTATGACTCCGTCTGCCATATAGGTAAATATAGTATCTAATTTACTTTTTTCCCTATGAACCTCTGATATTGTTTTTTTAAGCTTTGTAGTTAGGTAATTAAACATACTAGCTAATTGCCCTATTTCATCATCGGATTTAACCTCAACAAATTGGTTAAAGTCTCCCTTAGCCATTTTCTCAGCCTTAACAGTAACATCATTAATAGGTCCTGTAATGCTTCTAGCTATAAAAAAACCTAAAAATACTGTTATAAATAAAGCCAAAATTGTGGCTTGCGTTAATATTTTTTTTGCATATTCAATGGTGGCATACATATCTCCCAAATCAGATGTTATATATATTATTCCCTTTACCTCGCCCATATTATTTTCAATAGGGTAGGCTAAATGCTTTACAATTATTCCTTTACCCTCTTCGTCTTCATATTCATTTTCACGTTTTAGCCCCTTTAAGGCTTGCAATATAAGTTCTGACTTTAATATTTTATATTCTGCTACACTTTTTCCTATCACTTCTTTATTTCCCGTTGTGGTGGCAACAATTCTAGGAACATCAGAATTATATATTGTATATATGGTTTCTGAATATCCCAGTGGTTGTCTGTTTAAATCCTGCTGTATTTCTTTACTAAATTTTGACCAATTATCCTTTGCGATGGCAGTAGATGTGTTTCTAAAATCCTCTACATATTTTTCTAGATTACTGGAAACCTTCTGTTTCTCATTTTCTTCTAAATTTTTTACTATAAATACTCCAACTATTGACATCGCAATAAAAACTAATAAAAAATAAACCGTGATAAACTTCCACCTCATGCTTTTAAACATCTACTATAGCCTCCTGAAATAGTATCCCACACCTCGTTTAGTGAGGACATATTTATACCCCTTAGTTTTATCTTCTATTTTTTCCCTTAATCTTCTTACTGTAACATCAACTGTTCTTATATCTCCATAATACTCATATCCCCAAACTTCTTCAAGTAATTTCTCTCTTGAAAAAACCTGCTCCGCTTTAGAAGCTAAGAATTTAAGAAGCTCAAATTCCCTAAGGGTTAATCCTATAACCTCATCATTTTTTCTAACTTCATATTTATTTAAATCTATTTCTAACTCTCCAGAGGTAATTAAATTCCCTTGATTATTATCGGTGGAGACATCAGACCTTCTTATATTTGCCTTAACTCTAGCCATAAGTTCCCTCATACTAAAGGGTTTTGTTATATAATCATCGGCTCCAAGCTCTAACCCTAAAACTTTATCCACCTCTTCCTCCTTTGCAGTTAGCATAAGAATTGGTACATCTAGTTTCATTCTTATTTCTTTGAGAACTTGAAAACCATCTTTTTTAGGTAACATTACATCTAGCAATATTAGATCCGGTTTATCACTTAATCCCTTTTTTACTGCCTCTTCTCCATTATAGGCCACTATGGCCTCATATCCCTCTTTCTCAAGATTAAATTTAACTATATCCGCAATAGGCTTCTCATCATCTACAACTAATATCCTTTTATTCAATATTATTCACCTCATCAATCCATGTTCTCAATCTCTTAAACGCGTACTCTTATCTTATTATTCTATATACTCTAGAATATTTCCTTCTTTAAATTTCTACTTTCTATTTATCCTACAATAAAGTAGACTTATAAGTCTACTTTATTGTTTTTCTATATCATATAAATCAATTTTTAAAACAGCTTTAGTAGTATTTTTTATATTTTCACCTTTACCTAAATTATCTAATATCATATTTAGTTTATCTATTCCCCATTTATCTGATATAGCTTTAACAATTTCAAAGGACTTTCTATAGGATACCCTTTGATCTATATTATGAAAATTATTATTTAATTCTTTTATTGTAATATCTCCTTGTTCTGTCATGCCACCGTTCCACTCAAATCCTGTGGTCAGATATTCAGTATACAGTGCCATTCCTTCTGTAAGCCATATGGGGTAGTTACCATTGGTTTTTTCATCAATTATTAAGTGGACAAATTCATGGACAATAGGTCCCTTTATTTCATATATACTTTTATATTCTTCCTTATTTTTTATCCACTTTTCAGGTGAGAGTATATTAATAATGCCACCATAATATACCCCAAGGGGAGGTATGCCCTTTTTTAATCTGGTATTTTTAAGAAGTTTATCTCCATCACTATATATTATAATATTTATCTTTTTTTTACTGTCATAGTTAAACATTTTACTTATTTTATTATAGTATTTTTCATTGATATCCCTTGTTAAAATAGCATTATCCCTATTTCCCTTTTCATATTTTATAATAAGCCTATCTGTCTCTAATGTTTCATAATCCTTTACTGACCTAATAATTCTTTTCTTTTCAATAAATTTAACTAGTGAATGAAAAGGATTGCTTAAAGTTGGTAGCACTATTAAAAACATAAATAATAAAGCCATTAAAATGGCAACTGACTTTTTATCGGGTTTTAAGTTTTTTTTCATAAATTATTCCCCCTTTCTAATTTATGTATATGAGGGAACATAAATATTATAACACGATATTATGTAAACTTCATTGGTAATTTTTTATTCACCTTTCTTATATTAATTGCATAAATTGAAGCAGAGGAAGGTGATGTTATGGTAAAGAAAAGTGGTAAGAAAGTATGTCCAGTATTAAGTGCAAAACTAAAATCATCATCTAAAGACGACATTCCAGTTATAATAAGGGTCAAAGATAGAGATTCAAACAAACTTAGTAGCCAAGTATTTAATATGTCAGGAAGAATAAAATATAATCTCCCTTTAATAGGTGGAGTAGCCTGTAATATAAATATAGAGTCAATAGATAAATTATCAAATGATCCAAACATAGAGTATATAAATTTTGACTCTAAAGTTTTCGCCCAATTAGATATAGCTACTAAAGCTATGGGGGTAGATATTCCCCATAAGGAAGGCTACGATGGAGAAGGAATTACAGTTGCAGTAATAGATACCGGTGTATCACCCCATAGTGATCTGGTTAAACCTAAAAATAGAATAGTGGGTTTTAAAGACTTTGTAAACGACAAGAAAAAACCCTATGATGATAATGGCCATGGTACCCACGTTGCAGGTATAATAGCTTCAAACGGCTATTCATCAAAGGGAAAATATGCAGGGGTTGCACCTAAAGCTAATATACTCGGGGTCAAGGCTTTAGATAGTGAAGGTAGTGGGTCAACATCGGATATAATTTCTGCTATACAATGGGTTATAGAAACAAAGGATGTATATAATACTAAAATATTAAACCTATCCTTAGGAAGTCCTGCAACAGAGTCATATAAGTCTGATCCACTAAATAGGGCTACCCAGGAGGCTATAAATGCTGGGCTTACAGTTGTTGTTGCAGCAGGTAATAATGGTCCTTCTAAAAATACTATACTATCTCCAGGTAATAACCCAAATGTTATTACAGTTGGTGCTGTGGATGATAATAAAACCATAGAGATTGATGATGATACTATTGCTCCATTCTCAAGTAGAGGTCCTACTAAAGAGGGATTTAAAAAACCTGATATAGTAGCTCCCGGTGTTGATATTATGTCCCTATCTAATACTAAGTTAGACGGATATCATTCTTTAAGTGGTACATCAATGGCCACTCCTATGGTAGCCGGTTCTTTAGCACTTTTACATGGAAAACATACTAATTTAAACCATAATTCTTCAAAAGCAACCTTAAAAAATTCATGTATAGATATAAATGAAAAATATGGAAATCAAGGAGCCGGAGTCCTAAGTTTAGAAAAGCTATTTCAAACTGAAGTCAAAAATACTCCATCCAAAGAAACTATCACAGGCAATGTATTTAATGAAAACATACTAGTGGTCTTATTGGTATTACTACTATTAACGAGAAAATTTTAAGGGACCAATTATGGTCCCTTAACGTTCTTTAAATATTATTATTCAATAATATTTCCCTTATAGTCTATAAAAACTCCTTTTTTAGCATCCATGACAGAATAACTCGGGTTATATATTGTATATACCAGTTTTAACTTTTTCTTATCATCATATATATTATTTATTAATATATACCTAAGACTTACTTCATTCTTTTTAAAGTATCTATTTAAAGCCTCTTTCTTAGATATTATTTTATTATCTAAGTTTTCATTCAGATCATTCCATAGCACATTATAATCAGTTATATTTCCAGTATGTTTATCTATTCTAACAGATATACCATTTGAACCTACCGGTATTCCATTTAATACTCTCCTAAAATAGTATTTATAATATCTGTTTTCTACTTTTTCACCATTTACATAATAGGCGTCATCATGCTTTACTATTTCCTTCTCTATATTCCCCCTCTTACTTGAATTAAATTTGCCTATTAAAGCTAAAGATGTTTTTAATCCTTCCTCCCAAGTAATACTAGAATTTATTTTAGAATTATAATCATCAATATGGTAATTTATAAGCTTTCCTGTATTTGATGAAATCTGAAGAAAACCCTCCACTTCCATTTCATCAATACTTAGATTAAACCTAATATTCCATAAATCACTATTTTTTAGCCTATCTATAGACTTTAGTTTCACACTATCATTTTTGAAATTTAAATATTTTTTAGCTAAAAGTTTAGCTTTTTCTTTTGACCTTACTTTTTTAGGTTTATTTTCATTAACTTTTCCTAAAACATCCAAAGGTAACTTTATTTTTTTATATTCCATATCATAGTTTATAAACTCTCCAGTTTTTGCATCTATTCCATATCCCTTTTTTTCTGGATAATATATGAGGATAAATCTTTCTATTCCTTTATTTATATTATTACCTTTATAAACTGGTTTATAAATAAGGGACATCCTACTATTTCCTTTCAATAGTTCTGTAGCCCTTTTCCTATCTATTATATTATTTGGACTTGGTAGCTTAATATTTTTCCATGAGGAAAAATAATTATCTATATTACCATCTCCACCATTTACCGTTATTTCAATCATATTTTGAGGAAATGGTATACCTTTATACTCCATTACATACTTAAACCTATACTTTATGGGGCCCTGGGCATAGGTTTCATAAAAATATAAGTTGTCATTAGGTACGCATTTCACCTTATCTACTTTATTGGGATTTAGTGCTTGAAAAAAATCATTAGCTATTTTCTTAGCTGTATTGTTATCAATTCTTGTTTTTCCAGTATAATAACTATTTCTGTATCTATGTAGTTTTATAATATTAACAGTATTATTATTTTCTTCAATAATGATATTAATATTATCACTATTACCTTCTTTTCCTGTAAGTTTTACATTCCATTTTGGCTTATTACTGTAATTATCCTCTTCATAGTCTATGATTATATTATATCTATTTAAATCTAATTTTAACTTCTCTTCTATAATAGATTCTATATCTTCCTTGCTAATTTCACCACTACCAAAACTATAACTAGATATTAATATAATCAATATAATCACTGGAAAGCCTATAGCATATTTTTTCATCAAATTAATCACTCCATAATTGTATGTTTCAAATATTATTTAAGGGTATATATATAACAAGACAAACAAGACCCAGTTAAAAAACTGAGTCTATCTATATTTTTTATTTATATAGTTATAAGGATTTTGAGGTTTGCCGTATTTTAAAACCTCAAAATGAACATGGGGTCCTGTACTATTTCCCGTATTTCCAACAGCAGCTATAGTTTGCCCCTTGTATATTTTTTCACCTTTCTTTACATATATTTTACTACAATGACCATACTTAGTTTTAAATCCACCACCATGGTCTATTTCTACCAAATATCCATATGAACCTTTCCAACCGGAATAGGTCACAACACCCCCGTCTGCAGCCTTTATAGGGGTACCTATACTTGATGCTAAATCAATCCCATCATGGTGTCTTCCCCATCTATAACCAAATGGTGATGATAATCGCCCCCTCGTTGGACGTATAAAAACACCAGAAGCTCTAGTCGGAGGAACGTCCTTAGTTCCCTTTATAACTATTTTAGATACAGGGCTTGACACTATACTTTCCTTTATAATCTCTTTAGCAACTTCAATACCATTTTGTTTTTTAACCTTCGCAACCACTTCTTTTTTTCCCTCTTTACCAGATCTCTTAACTGATGTCTGATCTTCATACATGGATGCACTATACTCATATTCTACCTCATAATCAATATCTTCACTAAAGGTAGTAGTTTCTGTAGTTTCCACCGTCAAATATGGCTTTGGCACCACCAAGCTTATTTCATCTCCAGGATGTATAAGTTCATGATCTTTATTGGGATTAGCTTCTTCTAACTCCTCAACAGTTAAATTATAGTCATGGGCTATTGTCCAATAATTTTCTCCTTCTTCTACTATATGGGTTTTTTCTTCGGTTGTACCCTTTTGCAAAAATACTATTAATTCATCCGGTTTCTTAATATCTTTAATAGAAACCTTCTTTTTAATAATCTTAACATCTTCTGCTATGGCTATGTTCTCTATTTTAGAGTCTTCTTTCTTTGATTCTTCTATGTAGGGTTTTTTAATCTCATTTATTATATTTTCTGCATCTTCTTTTGTTTTCACAGCTCCTAAATCTTTTCCATTCACGTTAATAGCATAAGCAAATACATTAAAGGATAAATTGGATTTTATTTTCTCTTTTAATTGGGATTCTAAAGTTAAACTATCATCTGACAAATTAGTCTCTACAAATCTCATATTTTGATCTACCGATACCTCAAGACCGTATTGTTTTGATAAGTTTGTCTCAATCTCATTCATAACTTTTTCTACTTTCTTCTGATCCTTTACTACTCCAATTTTGCTATTGCCAATATAGACATCATAGGCCTTAGAGTTTAACTCCTCTTTTACATTTTTATAGTGGGCATAATAAAATATCCCAACTATTAAAACTAATCCCACACTAATTAAGCTAATCCATTTGTACTTATCCCTTTGATTTAAATTTTTTAAATTTTTAAAAAAGATATTCAGTTTTTGTTTTACTTTCTCAAAAAATGAGCTGTTCATACAAGCTCCTCCTTAAAACAACTTAATAACTTTTGGCCTATATTTGTCTAATTCAGAAGTATTATGTAATCTAGTGTAATATTATTGTAACCCTTTTGTAATATAAGCCTGTCTAGATTATATCATATTATATTATTTTATCAACCTTAAATTTATACTTAATTTCATATTATATAATATTCAACTTTAGAAATTTTATTCTTTTTGATATATAATTTTTTTTTGTTGATACTTTTCTATATCTCTGATATAAATTTATATTACCGACTATGATATAATATTTTTAGACTCAATAATTTAGTAGAGAAAACTCAAAATGAATTGGGAGTTACTTACGGCGAGGTGAATATTTTGACTTTTTTAATTGAAACAACTGATATGGATTTAGGAGATACTCCAATTGAAAATATTTTCATAAACGATTTTATGCCAATGGCCAATGGAACCTATGTAAAGGTTTATCTATTAGGGTATAAGTATGCCAATGATAAAGATTCAAGTATAGTGGTAAATAATCACACTATTTCTAAACATTTAAATATATCTCTAGATGATGTCCTTAGGGCCTGGGATTTTTGGGAAACTAAAGGGATAATAAAGAAACATCCTTCAGATGGTGATGAATATAATTATACAGTTGAGTTTTTAAATCTAAAACAACTATATATTAAAAATAACTATAAACCTATAACTACCAATGATAATAGTAAAGCAAAAACATATTCATGTTCCGTTAAAGATTTAATTGAAGCTAACAATATCCCAAGTATACAGGAAATGTTTAATTCCATAAGCAATACAATAAGAAGACCTTTAGTACCAAATGAAAAGAAAAAGATCCTTGAGTGGATACAAAATTATAATATGAATCCAGACCTTATTGTAAAGGGATACTTCTATTCTGTGGAAAAAAAAGGTAAAAAAAATGTCAATTATGTTGAAGGTATTATTAGAAATTGGTATGATATGGATATAAACAACGTTGAGGCTCTAAATGAATATTTAAAAACAAAGGATGAAAAGTTCTATAGATATGAACGAATCTCAAAGGCATTAGGGTTTAAGGGTAGGTTTTTAGCTGAAGGGGAAATAAAAGTGGTGGATAAATGGTTTGATAAATGGAACTTCTCAATTGAAGTTATACTTAAGGCCTGTGATAAAAGCAAAAATATCTCTAACCCAAATGTTAACTATATAGATAAAATCTTAGAATCTTGGTATAACAAAGGAATCAACTCCGTGGAAGATATTGAAACCAAGGACCAAAAACCTAAAAATACCACCCATCAAAAAACCTATAATAATAAAAGCAAAAACTTCAAAACTAGATTTCATAATTTTGAACAACGAACATCTAAATATAGTGCTGAAGAACTTGAAAACATTATAAGAAACAAGCAAAATAAGTAATATAACTTCTAGTTAATAGAGGAGGATGTTATGTATAAAAAGTTTATAAAAGATATTTTAAAAGAATACGAAAAAAAGCGTGATAGAGCCATAGGTGACCAGGAGAAAAGAAAAAAGGAAGTCTATTCAAAAGTACCTGAAATAAAGGAAATAGATAAGACCATAACAAATACAGGATTATTAATATCTAAAGAACTACTTAAAAATCCTGATAATTATGAAGACAAGTTAAAGGAAATAAAAGACAAAATGGAAGTTTTAAAAAGAAAAAAAGCTATACTTATGACAGAAAATAATATCCCTTTAGAATATCTTGATATAAATTATACATGTAATCAATGTAAAGATACCGGTTTTTTGGAGAATGGCAAAAAATGTAATTGCTTGAAACAATCTTTAATCAATAAATCTTATAAAATGTCTAATTTAAATCATGTATTAGAAAAAGAAAATTTTCATTCCTTCGACATATCCATATTTTCCCCCGAACCCTTTGAAGGTGAAAAGTTAACCCCAAGGGAAAATATAATGGAAATAAGTTCTATATGCGAAGGATTTGTTCATAATTTTAATATAGATAATGAAGAAAACCTTCTTTTTTACGGAACCACAGGTCTAGGAAAAACATTTATGTGCAATTGTATAGCAAAAGCTCTACTAGATAAAGGAAATATAGTTATATATCAAACAGCCTTTAAAATATTAGAAATCTTAGGAGATCGTAAGTTTGGAAAGGATAAAAAAAATAAACTTAATGCTTCAGAATATGATTTATTATTTGATGCTGATTTATTAATAATAGATGACCTTGGAACAGAGCTCACAAATTCCTTTACTAATACAGAAATATTTAATATAGTGAACTCTAGGCTTATTAAAGGTAAGAAGACTATTATATCTACAAATCTATCTCCCATGGAGATTGCAAACACCTATACAGATAGAATATTCTCGAGGATATTTAGCAAATTTACAGCATTAAAGTTTTATGGCCCTGATTTAAGATGGGAAAGTTAAAAAATAGAGAATAGCGGAGAATTGAGAGGGGAGAGTTTAAAAGAATCGACAATGTCGATTCTTTTTTATTTTATATTTCCTCTCTGAATTTTCCACTCTTATCTGTCCTTTTATTTTTTCCAAAAAAAATAAAAAGACCAAGAACCTTCTAAAAAGCCCTTAGTCTTTTTTTAAAAAATAATGGAGCTGGCGGGAGGACTTGAACCCCTAACCTACTGATTACAAGTCAGTTGCTCTACCAATTGAGCTACGCCAGCACAAATCATTCTACTTAACCTTTTACTTAATTCGCTATCCGTAACTCCTTAACTAAGCGACTCACACCAAATCGAAAAGAAGATTTGGGTACCCTGCTTATACCAATTGAGCTACGCCAGCACAAATCATTCTACTTAACCTTTTACTTAATTCACTATCCGTAACTCCTTAACTAAGCGACTCACACCAAATCGAAAAGAAGATTTGGGTTCCCTGCTTATACCAATTGAGCTACGCCAGCACAAACTATCCTTCGGATAGAATTTTAAATTGTAAATTACAAATTTTAAATTATTCAATTTGCATAGCAAATTGTTTTTGATTTTCATTTATAATTTAAAATTTACAATTTGTAATTGTTTCTATGGCGACCTGGAAGGGACTCGAACCCTCGACCTCCAGCGTGACAGGCTGGCATTCTAACCAACTGAACTACCAGGCCAAGAACCAACTATCGTTGGAATTTTAAATTACAAACTTTAAATTGTCCAATCTGCGAAGCAGATTGTTCTTTTGCTTTTCATTTATAATTTACAATTTGTAATTGCTTTTATGGTGGGCGCAGCAGGGCTCGAACCTACGACCCCCTGCTTGTAAGGCAGGTGCTCTCCCAGCTGAGCTATGCGCCCCTACTTATTGGTGACCCTACCGGGACTCGAACCCGGGTTACCGCCGTGAAAGGGCGGTGTCTTAACCGCTTGACCATAGGGCCTTACTTGGTGACCCATCGGCGACTCGAACGCCGGACACCCTGATTAAAAGTCAGATGCTCTGCCAACTGAGCTAATGGGTCATATTTATTTCATTCGGCTACTCGTCGTCGGTGTCTCCCGCCGACTCTTAATATATTACAATATAACAGAATATATGTCAACACTTTTTCAAAACTTTTTTGTCGAAAGGGGGGAAATAGTTAATAGTTAATAGATAATAGTTAATAGTCAAGGGGGGTTTTTTGAGTTTATTAGTGAAGTGTAGCTATTTGGCTTGTTAGAAATTTCTTTATTATACTTTTTAAAAAACAAAGAGCACTTGAAAATCCTAAAGGATTTTCAAGTGCTCTTATTAAACCTAGATTAACCCAAAAGGTAAATCAACCTAAATAAACCTACCCTACCCCCAAATCTATTAACTATTAACTGTTAACTATTAACTACTAAAGAACTCCGTTCTTATAAGGGTTTCACTTCTTTTTGGGCCTATTGAAGCCACATCAACATTAACTCCCGTCATTTCTTCTATTTTCTCTACATACTTCTTAGCATTTTCAGGGAGATCTTCATACTTAGTTATATCCTTCATATCCTCTTCTTTCCATCCGTCAAACTCTTCATATATAGGCTTACATTTAGCCAATGTCTCTAAGCTAGCAGGAAAGTCTTTAACAACCTTTCCATCTAGTTCATATCCTGTACATATCTTAAGTTTATCAAATCCACCTAGTGTATCTAACCTAGTAACCGCAATTGATGTAAGACCATTTATTCTTGCAGAATATCTAAGCATCACTCCATCTAACCAGCCACATCTTCTTGGTCTCCCTGTTGTGGTTCCAAATTCATGTCCCTTTTCCCTTATTGCATCTCCTGTCTTATCATGGAGCTCTGTTGGGAATGGTCCCCTACCTACTCTAGTTGTATAAGCCTTTACAATACCTATAGCACCATCTAGCTTAAGGGGGTTTATACCTGAACCTATGGAAACTCCCCCTGATATTGGATGGGATGATGTTAAGTATGGATAGGTTCCAAAGTCTAAGTCTAATAAAGTGCCTTGGGCTCCTTCAAATAGTATCTTATTTCCCTTTTCAATTGAATCATTTAATAAAGCTGTTGTATCTACAACATATTTTTTAATCTCATCAAGGTATCCCATATATTCTTTAACTATGTTATCTTCGTCTAGTGGTTTTCCATTATATAATTTTTCAATTATTTCATTCTTATTTCTAATATTCTCCCTTAATCTTTCTTCAAATGTTTCTTTATAGAATATATCACACATTCTAAGGCCTACTCTTTCTACCTTGTCCTTGTAGCAAGGTCCTATCCCCTTTACAGTAGTGCCTATTTTATTCTTTCCCTTCTTCTCTTCTTGAAGTCTATCTAATTCTATATGATATGGCAAAATAATATGTGCCCTATCGCTTATTCTTAAATTATCAGTGCTTATACCTCTATCTGTTAAATATTTTATTTCATCTAATAAAGACTTAGGATTTATCACTAGTCCATTACCGAGTATACAAATTTTATCTTTATTAAATATCCCTGATGGTATAAGGTGTAATTTATATTGATTGTCTCCTATTTCAACTGTATGACCAGCATTATCTCCACCTTGATACCTTACCACCATATCTGATTTTTCTGCTAAATAGTCTGTTATCTTACCTTTACCCTCATCGCCCCATTGAGCACCTAAAATAACGAGAGTGTTCATAAAAATCCTCTCCTTTACTGTATATTTATAATTAAATTTATTAACTAATCTTCGTAATAAAGCGAACTTCCACCTAATATATTATCAAATTCAAACATCACAGTCAATATATTAACGAATGTTTATAATTTTATGCGAAATAAAGTTCGTATTAGTTTGTTCTTGAACACTATATGCTTATAATATATTATAAACCCTTATTAATATTTTCATGTGTAAAAAAAAGATTAGCTAAGCTAATCTTTTTAAAGACTTATCTAATATATTAACCATTTTCCCACATATAAAACCTTTATTTGCCATATCTTTGAGTATATCTACCGCTTTATTATGGGATAAGCCCTTTCTGTATGGTCTATCCTCTGTTAAAGCTTGATAAATATCAGAAACTGCTATTATTCTGTCTTCATCTGTCAAGGTTTTATAATCAAGTCTTTCTGGGTAACCTTTGCCATTTAACTTTTCATGATGATTTCCAGCCCAATTTGCAATATCCTCTAGCCCCTTAATTTGACTTAGTATAAGTTTTGTATAATAGGGATGGGATTTCACTATATCAAACTCTTTTTTTGACAATTTAGATGGCTTCTCTAATATCTCATTTGGTACTATAAGTTTTCCTAAGTCATGAAGTAGTGCTGCTATAACCAATTTTTTAGTATGTATTTCGTCATAACCTATGTATTTTGCCATCTTTTCAGTAATATTACATATTCCCATTGAATGGTCACTTGTAAATTTACTCTTACTATCTATAAGTTTAGAGAAGCTTTTAGCTATTTTAATTAAACCGTCTATATGTAAATTTCGTCTTTGATTTGGATTTATGGTATTTATAACTTGATGTAAATTATTTTTATCTATATCAAACCAAAATTTTTCTCCCTCCATCATATCAATTAAACAATCAACTAATAAAGGATTAAAGCTTGCTCCCTTTGATAATTTGAAATATTTTCTGATTGATTCCTTATCCATGTTATTTTCAATTATATTATTGTAGGTTAAGTCAAAATAATCTGCCACATGAAGTATTTGAGATGCTAAAGGTATCTCTTCACCTTTAAGGGAGTATACTCCACTACCATCCCATTGTTCATGGTGATATAGAATAAATTCTTGAATATCCTTAGAAATAGGTAGTTCCGTTATTATTTTTGCTCCAATTTCGCAATGCTCTCTTTTTAACTTATCACTATGATGAACATCCTTTATTGTATATTTAGATAAATGACCGGTCATACCTATATCATGTATAAGGGCCGTATAATATATATCCTCTATTAATCCCTTATCTAAAAAAAGCTTTTTTCCTATACAGTAAGATATATAGGCAGTCCTTCTAGAATGCTCAAAACATCTACTTCTTCCAATATCTAAGACTAATGACAATGATGATAATAGTTCAGTGAGATTAATGCTAAATTTATTGTTCATTATAACATCTCCAATTCTTGTCAAAAAAATATAAGTTTTTTACTTTTATCCACAGATAAAATGGCTTGTACAATGTTTGTAAAAGACTTATTAACATATCCACAACTTTATACACAGACGTTCTGTGTATAAAGTTGTGGATATGTTAATATTTAATTTTTCTCATCACATTATACTTAATATATAATAAATTATTTTCAATTATGAAGTCCCCTTTATTTGAAATATATATATTGTTATTATGGATATCTATATTTTGATTATCAAACTTCTCTACGTATTCATCTACTTTCACAAATCCACATTTTTCATAACATCTTATAGCTCTTTTATTAAACTTTGCAACATTTAAATACATAACTTTCATATTTAATTTATTAAAATAATAGTCCAAAAACAAATTTATAGCTTCTGTTCCATAATTCATATTAACATACCTAGCAGAAAATACTATACCCAATGTGGCATGTTTTCTAAATCTTTTAATATCCTTTATAGTTAAGTAACCCATTGTATTATTATTATGATTTAGTATTCCGTAACATTCTTTATTCCTTTTCCCAGTTTTAACCTTAAACCATCTTTCCATATCTTCTCTATTTAACTCAGGAAAGTTATAGTCAAAAAATAAGGGATTTTTATAGTTTTCCCATTTAGACATATTAAAAACATCTTCAATCTCTAATTTCCTTATCTTTATTCTATCACCTTTTATTAAGCACATGCCCTCTCCCCTATAACCTTTTTGTTATATTTACTACAAATAAAAGTATGTGGAATTTCCACATACTTTTATTATAACTGTTTTAATGTAACTATTAAAATACTTTTATTATTTTTCTAATAATTTTTCTCCAAAGGACTTTCCAAACTCTATTGCATTTTTATTAGCCTCTTCATATGGTACAAAGGCTTCCCTTAATCCTTTTTGAGCAATTTTTAGTTTAAGATTTTTTAAATGGTCTTCTATTAATTTTATTCCTTCACCACTCCAGCCATAGGAACCAAATGCCGCCGCTAATTTTCCCCTATTTGTCATGGGATTAATCACAGCAAATAGTTTATATACGGGAAGTAATATATTCTGATTAACGGTAGGACATCCTATAATAATTGCAGAGCTATCCTCTACCCTTTCTTCCATTTCACCTATATCCATATGCTCAATATCTGCTAAATCCACATCTATATTTCCTGCTTCTTTAAGACCTTCTCCGATTTTTTTAGCTATTTTTTCTGTGTTTCCATAGGCTGATACATAGGGGATAAATACTTTATGTTTTTCTAGCTCTTTCATCTTCTCTTTCGACCAATCATAGGATAAATTAACGTATTTTTCCCAATTATCCCTTAATATAGGTCCATGTCCAGGACATATAATATCTATATCTAAATCCCGTATTCTATCAATAGCTTCTATCATATATTTACTAAATGGCTTTAATATAACATCAAAATAATATTTAAATGAATCTGAATACTTTTCTTCATCAACGGAATCATCAAACATTCTACTATCGCAGTAGTGGGCTCCAAAGGAGTCACAAGTAAATAATACCCTATCCTCTTCTAAATAAGTGTACATACTATCGGGCCAATGTAGGAAAGGTGCTGAAATAAACCTTAATGTTTTATTTCCTAAATCTAAAGTATCTCCACCCTTCACTATTAAATATTTAAAATCTTCATCCACCATATTTTTCATAAAGTTTATAGCCGATTTAGTTCCAACAACTGTTACATTTGGTGCTATTTCAAGTAAATGTTTTAAATTTGATGAATGGTCTGGCTCTGTATGGTCAAGGACAACATATTCTAATTCCTTTGGGTCAACTACACTTTTTACTTTATTTAAATACTCCTCTTTAAAAGTTTCCTTGCTTGTTTCTATAATAGTTTTCTTATCTGCATCTATGAAATAAGAATTGTAAGTGGTTCCATATTTAGTCTCCATAACCACATCAAATGTTACTAGACCTGGATCTAAAACTCCCACCCACTTTATTCCTTCTTTAATATCTAATATTCTTTTATCTTCCATGTTATTTAACCCTCCCATATCCTTTAAAATCTTCAATTATTTTTTACCCTTTATAATAGATTATAATCAAATATCTATATATTTACACCCTTTTAATGTTGATGTTCCATGTTTACAAACTTTGTATATTGACCCATAAATACAAGTTCCACTGTCCCTGTAGGGCCATTACGATGCTTTGCAATGATTACCTCTCCAATATTTTTCTTTTCTGTTTCAGGGTTATAGTATTCATCCCTATATAAAAACATAGCCACATCGGCATCCTGCTCTATGGCCCCTGATTCCCTTAGGTCAGATAATATAGGTCTATGGTCAGCCCTAAGCTCTGGAGCACGGGATAACTGGGAAAGTGCCACAACGGGACAATTCATTTCCTTTGCAAGCCCCTTTAACCCTCTCGATATAGTTGATATTTCCTGCTGTCTACTTTCACTTTTAGCATCCCCTTGCATAAGCTGTAAGTAGTCTATAACAACAACATCTAACCCCTGTTCCATTTTCAACTTTCTACACTTGGCCTTCATTTCCCTTAAAGTTATTCCAGGGGTATCATCTATAAATATTTTCCCCTTAGATAGAGGTCCCATGGCACTTACAAGCTTAGGCCACTCCTCTTCAGATAGATTTCCATTGATTATTTTCTGTAGTTCAACATGGGATTCAGAACTTAATAAACGCTGAACCAGCTGCTCCTTTGACATCTCAAGACTAAATATAGCAACCGATGCACCGCCTTTTAGGGCAGCATTTTGAGCAATATTTAGTCCAAAAGCCGTTTTTCCCATTGATGGCCTGGCAGCAATTAAAACCATATCAGATTTTTGAAGTCCTGAGGTTTTCTTATCTAAATCTATAAATCCCGTGGTTATTCCAGTAAGTCCCCCTTCTTTTTTTGAAAGTTCCTCTATTCTATTAAAACTATCTAATAATACATCTTTAATAGGGGCAAAACCATCATGGCTCTTTCTTTGGGTTATATCAAATATCCTTTTTTCTGCTAATTCTATAATATTACCGACATCATCACTATCTTCATATCCCTTTGATATTATATCATCAGAGGCTTTAATTAGCTTTCTCAATATAGACTTTTCTTCTACAATATCACAATAATATTTTATATTGGCGGTCGTTGAAACAGCATCCGACAAATCAGTTAGATATATTATTCCACCTACAGCCTCTATAGTGGCCCTTTTCTTAAGTTCCTCTGAAAGGGTAATTAAATCAACGGGCTCATTTCTACTATAAATATCAACTATCGCTTCATATATTTCTTTATGGGCTTCCTTGTAAAAATCTTCTCCCTTTAATATTTCGGTAGCTGTGGTAATTGCTTCCCTATCAAGGATCATGGCTCCAAGAACCGACTGCTCTGCTTCTATACTATGGGGGGGAATCTTACCTAACACTTTTAAATTCTCCACATTTTCACCTCCAATATACATCTAAAAAAGCGGCCGATGCCGCTTTTTTTATATTTTCGGCAACAATAATGCTTGTCTTATGTTAATTGTTACCATATTAAACTATATATAAACCTATTATGCTTCTAAAACATTTACTTTAACTTTTGCTGTAACCTTTGGATGTATTTTAACCTCTATAAACCTAGCGCCTAGAGTCTTTATGTTTCCATCTAACTTCATCTTTCTTTTGTCAACTTTTATTTTATGCTGCTTATTTAACTCTTTAGCTATATCTTTAGTAGTTATGGAACCAAAAAGTTTTCCATTTTCCCCTGCCTTACTTTTAATCTCAACTGTCAGTTTTGACATCTTATCTGCTAAGTCCTTCGCTTCTGCTAACTCTTCCTGTTGTCTTATTTTCTTAGCCTTTTTCTGTTCCTTTAACACTTTAACATTGCCATCTGTTGCCTCTTTTCCTAAGCCCTTTGGTATTATATAGTTTCTAGCATAACCATCCTTAGCATTAACTAACTCACCTTTTTTACCTAACCCCTTTACATCCTTTTGTAAAATTATCTTCACTTTTCATCACCTTCCCTTAAATATTCTTTTATTGCATCCTTTAATATTTCTTTAGCTTCTTCTATAGATACATCCTCAATTTGGGCTCCAGCCGTGGTTAAATGACCACCGCCCCCCAGCTTTTCTAATATAAGCTGAACATTTATATCCCCAAGGGACCTACCACTTACATGTATATAATTATTTTTTCTAGTTAATACAAAGGATGCACTAATTTGCTTTATATTTAATAAATCATCTGCCGATTGGGCGGCAATGATTATCGAATTGTCATTATCTCTATCTAAAAGGGATATAGCCACTTTTTCTTCAATTATTTCTGCATTTCTAACAACCTCAGCCTTCCACATAAAAGTATCAAGATCATTTCTAAATAATTGTCTTACAATGGTAGTATCGGCCCCTGCTCTTCTTAAAAAAGATGCAGCTTCAAATGTTCTTACTCCAGTTTTAAATGTGAAGTTCTTAGTATCCACAGTTATTCCTGCAAGTAATGCCTCTGCATCAAATTTTTCTATATCTAGCTTATCCCCCATATAATAAAGTATTTCAGTAACAAGTTCAGCTGTAGAAGATGCATATGGTTCTAAATAAGTTAAAATAGGTTCTTCAATAAAATCGGCTCCCCGTCTATGGTGATCTATTACAACAACTTTTTCTACAATGTCTAATACATCTGGAGCTTCAACAAAGGATGGCTTATGGGTATCAACCACAACACAAAGAGATGACTTATCGGCTAAAACCTTAGCTTGCTCTGAACCTATTATATCATCTAGATACTCCCTATGTTCATCCTGTATTTTACTGTAGATGTTTTTTATGGCTGGATTAGTGCCATTTAGCACGATGTATGCTTCTTTATCTCTATTTTTAGCTGCCCTATATATTCCTATTGATGAACCAAAGCTATCCATATCCCCAATTTTATGTCCCATTATAAAGACTTTATCGGTTTGATCTATTAGTTGCCTTAAGGCATGGGCTATGACCCTAGCTTTAACTTTAGTTCTCTTTTCAACCGCCTTACTTTTTCCACCATAAAAACTCAATTTATCTATTTTCTTAACTACAGCTTGATCCCCACCTCTGCCCAGTGCTATATCTATAGCTGCTTTAGCATATTCATATTGTTGTGCTGGGTTTTTTCCATTAACCCCCACCCCAATACTAAGTGTTACCGGTATATCATTTCCTTCATCAATGGACCTTATATCATCAAGTATATCAAATTTTTTAGTTTCCAAATATTCAAGATGTTTATTTTCAAATATTATAATATACTTATCATTTTCATATTTTCTTATAAATCCATTTATTCTAGATGTTAATGTATTTAACCTTTTATCTATTTCTGCAAGAACTATAGGTCTATTTTCCTCTTCTGTACTATTTTTTACTTCTGAATAATTATCAACCTGAATAAGACTAACAATCATCCTTTCATCGTTGTATTTATTTTTTAGTATATTAAAGGTAGTTATATCTAACCAATATAGCATTATAATATAATTTTTAGTAGTCTCATCCTTGTTAGATACATCTACAACATTATATAAAACTTTATATTCCCTGTCTTTAATTGTAGCCTCTATTGCCATATCATCATTTTCTTCCATGATATTGTCTATACTAAAGTTTGGGACTAAATCTTCTATATTTTTTTCTAATATACCCTTTTTATCTAATATATCAGAAAATTTAGGGTTATACCAACTTATGGTTCCGTCTACCTCAACTAAAACTAAGGGCAGAGGTAAATTCAATATTGCATGTTTAGTGGCCGAGTCAAATTCCTCTGTTAAGCCTTGTATATATTTACCCCATTCAACTTTCTTTAGGTGAACATTTCTCCAATGATAATATATAAGATATAAAAGTATAAGTATTCCAATCGCTGAAATTTTAGGTTCATAAAACCACATAATCAGCAATAATATACCTATTATCCACAAATATATCTTGGTATCTGGGGTTAATATTTTAAACAATTTCTTATTTGACATCTAACGTCCTCCTAAAATACTCCTTAAGCCTTCTTTAACTTTCTAAAATCAAAAATTACATCTATTACTCCCAACATAGATAGTATACCGCTTAAAAATGGAATATTTATTATTACAATTATCATTACAATTATCTTTATGGCTTTATTTACTTTCATATTACTAACCCAATAAATTATAAGGGATAGACCTTGAAGGAAGAATACAATAGATAATATAAATGACATGTTCATAAATATTGTATTGTAGTTTAATATCTTTAGGTATTTTATTATAAAGCTTCCTATAAGCATTACTGCACTTCCTAATATTATGTTACTGGGAAGTCTAAAATACATAAATTTACCCATCTTGAACTTTTTATACCCAATTTTGTTTAATATAATACTTAATAACAAAAGATTTATATAGCTTATTATAAAGGAAAATACTATTATCATAGTTGGTATAACAACTACAAGATAATCACTGACTGATTTAAACATATCTCGAAATTGAAGTACTTCATTATTAGAAAGTCCTCTATTCTCTATGTTTTTCATCGAATTTTCGAAAAATTTTCTGATAAATACCTCCATTTCATTGGTTACATCTATATCTAAGGTATACTCTAATATTATAAATCTTAAAAACAGTGAAATTAGCACTATACCTGCTCCAAATAATAATACATGGGACGATTTATATTCTTTTTCAATAGTATATTGTATAAAAATTGATAATGGTACAAACAAAATAGCTAAAACCAATGACATTGATATTCCCATTATCAGTGTCATAAAACCAATGGACAATATCATAGACACTATATTGTACTTCATTTCATACTTTATCCCAAATACTATAAAAGGAACCGGTAGTAAGAGTAATATAGGAGTTATATAAAGTCCTATAAATCCCAATACAGCAACTAATATGGCGACTAATATAGCCATAAATATTGGATTTTTAGTCAAAATTATCACCTCTATTTTCTTGTCTTATTTAAATGATCCTTAAGTTTTGTTAGGTCCCCATACCACTTTTCTATTTTATGTTCCTCTACTATACTAAGTTTAACTTTACTTTTTACCTTCTCATCTATTTTATCAAAGGAAAAACCAAGTCTCTTTCCAAGTAGATATGTAACTAAAATTATATTAGCAATAGCATCTAGAATAGCCTCTTGCCCACTTTTGACCCCATTAACCAATAGGCCAAACAAATGGGCTATTGCATTTAGAGTTTCACTTTTTAGCCATTCTATCACCTTTATATTCTTTGTAATATCCATATTTTTATTATATCCCACAATTATCCCTCCCAACTACATTATAACAGATATCACTGTAAAATATATAATATAAATAGCATATTATGATTTTATAAGTTAGGATTTACTGTGTCAAATCCATATAAACTAAAAAACGACCCCTAGGGGCAATGTCATTAAGTTAAGAAGAAATAAAGAGTTTTGTGTGTTCTTACACACAGAGCTCTTTTTTTATGTAATATTTTCATAAAACCTTTGATAAATTAGCAAAAATGCGGTGAATAACCTTGAGC
>NZ_JBAKFX010000043.1:0-34550 GCF_037577855.1 Dethiothermospora halolimnae
GATCAAACTCTCAAATTAAAAGTTTTGTTACCTGTCACTCAATGTGACGCTGGTGTTAAATGTTTTTCATCTCAAATTAATATCTGGGATGTGCTTGACTTGCACTGTTTAATTTTCAAAGACCAAATTTGTTTTCTGCAACATTCTCTTTCGTTGCGACTCTTAATACTATATCAGATTCTTTAGAATCCGTCAAGAACTTTTTTAAAACTCTTGAAACAATTTGTCGTTTTTGTTGACGACTCTTAATACTATAACAGGTTTCCTTTTATATGTCAACAGGCTTTTTAAAAAAAGAATAAAGAATAGTGAATAGAGAATAAATATGGTTATTTTACTCCCTACAGTCGTAAAATCTCATTATATAAAAACAAAGTGGCCGTGGGCCACTTTGCACCTTATCTATTCTTTATTCTTTATTCTCTATTCTTTAAATAAAGTGGTTATTTAAAGAATAAAAGAATCATATGAATTATAAATAGTGTTTTTGGAGAAACTTTAAGTTAATAGACAAAATGTTTTTATTCTAGTTTAGGAGGAACTAATATGGGCTTATTATTAAAAAGTGATAGAAGTAGCATCGACTCAAAGTCCCTAATGGCAGTCAGTAAGTTTAGTAATATGATTCTAGACTACATAAATAGTTATTATGACGATGACTATAATGATATAGTAATAGTTTGTATAGGAACAGATCGCTCAACTGGGGATGCCCTTGGTCCATTGGTGGGACATAAACTCAATAGTATATTAAAAAGATATCCTGATATTTATGTAATTGGAACTTTAGAGAATCCGGTACATGCTAAAAATCTTAATGAAAAGATAAATTATATAGAAGATAATCATGATTCTCCCTTTATTATTGCCATAGATGCATGCTTAGGGAAACAAGACCGTATTGGTTTTATTTCCATAGGAAAAGGTCCCCTAAAACCTGGAGCAGGAGTTAATAAAGACTTGCCTCAAGTGGGACATATACATATAACTGGAGTTGTGAACTTAGGGGGTTTTATGGAATATGTAATTTTACAAAACACTAGATTAAGTACCGTTATGAACATGGCTGATATTATATCCCGTAGTTTTAATACCGCTTTTTGGAAATATTACAAAAGCAATAACCATGTAAGAATAAAAATATAAAAAATATTCCCATACTAACATGGGAATATTTTTTATTCAAATAAAGGGCTATAAACTTTGTTTTTTATAATATTATCTATTTCATCAATGGTTTTACCTGTAGCATTTACAAGAATTGCGGATTTGCCCCCTATATCCTCTCTCCTTAGACTTACCATTTGATTTTCATAGGGGATATTATATCCATCGGCCATGTATATTATTGCTTCAACCTCTTGATTTTCATCTAAATCATATACATCGTATCCCCTATTAATTAATCCCTCTTTTATGTTATCTAGTCCCTGTTGAATAGCTAACTTTTTATGCATAAAAACACCCCACTATTATGATATACAGTTAGTATCCATAAGTGACGGTGTTTTTATACCTAATTATATACTAGATTTTTTTAATCCTTTGATACCCCTATCCACTGCCTTTAACTCTTCCTCTGACAATACATAACTGGATTTCCCATTCTCTATTGGTTTAGCATAGGTATTTGATTCTTCCCTACCATATATACTTGTTATAACAAATCCATCTAAGTTTTCATCCATTAAAGCTATGGAAAAACTCAAATCACTACCTACATTTTCAAAGGCACTATACCTTATAAATCCTACATTTTTAATGGACAGTCTTAATCTCTTATCTAAATCTTCACAAAACCCCTTTAATTCTGTTATATCACCCTTTACACTATTCACGTTATCAATGTGATCTATAAGCATCTCCTCTATAGAATTTCCATCAGCCCCATCCATTAACCTATTATACTTTTTAGCAATTGATGAAATCCTAATTTGACTTATTATAAATAGTACAAGAAGTAATAGGGATAATATACTAAGACTTAAAATAATAATTTCAGAATTATTATTAATAATATCTATAATAGAACCCATCTTTCCTTTCTCCTTTCACCTTTTCTACATATATTTCTACATTTCATTCCAAAATCCTTTTAAATATAAATTTATAATTATCCAATAATAAAACATATCTATGATAAGTGATAAAAAAGGGACCATTTTTATCACTTATCAGAAATAAGCTATAAATCTATATTTCACTACATATATTTCTTACTGCCTCTATTGCCTTCTCTATATCATGATGGGTATTAAATGCCCCTATACTAAATCTCACCGTTCCCTGTTCAAATGTTTTTGTAGTTTTATGGGATAAAGGTGCACAATGTAAACCTGGTCTTACAGCTATATTAAATACCTTATCTAATACATAGCTAACCTCCGATGAATCCTCTTCTCCTATATTAATAGACACAACTGGAGCTTGTTTTATTATATCCTTAGGTCCATATATATTTACAATATCGATCTTACTAAGCTCTTCTATAAAATAACTGGTTAAATCCTGTTCATGTTTTCTTATATTTTCTATACCCCTATCTAGTATATATCTTACACCGGCACCTAAGCCTACTATTCCAGGAGTATTAGGTGTACCACTTTCAAATTTATCCGGTAGCATCTCCGGTTGAGTTAGTAAGTCAGACTTACTTCCTGTTCCCCCTTCTTTCATTTGGATTATATCAATCCCATCTTTAATATATAATCCTCCTGTACCTTGGGGGCCAAGTAAACTTTTATGTCCCGGAAATGCTAAAATATCTATATTCATATCCTTAACATCTATATCATATACACCTGCTGTTTGAGCTGCATCTACCATATAATAAATATCATTTTCCTTAGCTATTTTACCTATTTCTTTTATAGGAAACAATGTACCAGTAACATTGGACCCATGGGTTGTTACTATTAATTTGGTATCTTCAGTTATATTTGCCTTTATATCTTCTAAATTTATGCTACCATCTATATTACAATCTATAATAGTATTTTTAACCCCTACTTTTTCTAATGTTTTAATAGGTCTTAAAACAGAATTATGTTCCATAGATGATGTTATTACATGATCTCCCGGTTTTAATAATCCCTTTATAGCTAAATTTAATCCATCAGTAGCATTATAAGTAAATATAATATTCATGGGATTATCTATATTAAATAGTTTACATATTAGCTCTCTGGTTTCAAAAATAGCTCTTCCTGCCTTAAGAGCCAACCTATGTCCTGACCTCCCTGGATTAGCTCCATATTCCTTCATTGCTTCCATTATGGATTCATAGACCATATTAGGTTTAGGATATGTTGTAGCTGCATTATCTAAATAAATCAAAACTCTCACCTCCGATTAATATTACTAATAATATTATATCATATTAAATATCATAATATATTAGAAGTCTATCGGATTTTTCTATAGGTATTTTCTATTTTTCACCATTTTTCTATCTCATTTATAACAGGAGGTAAATTCCCCCCCTACATAGTTATAGTAGCAATTGAATTTAATCTCTCCTCTCTCCATTCTCCCCTCTCATCTTATATAAGATTGCCTCTAAAACTCCTCCCCCAATGGCCCTAGCCTTTTCAGATATACTATAGCAATGTTTTTTTATACCCCTAGGGTCAACATCTGCTATTTTAAGCCCCTCACTTACATATAGTCCTTCCATTATCAACCCCCTTAAAGTACCATCTAATTTAGAATAAACCGGCTCCTCTCCAACCTTGGCTATGACTTCTCCTTTTTTCACATTATCCCCTATTGATGATATATGCTTTATAATGCCTGTAGCTGGTGACTTTATAACCCTTTCCTTTGTATAACCCATGATTTTGCCAGGTATCCCTGTATTTTTTTCTGCATATCCATCAAATATTAATCTCCCTAGGTCATGCCCCCTATTACTTTCTATTACAACATCAACATCTTCTCCCGCCTTAAAACCTGGACCTAATCCTATGGTTATATCAGCCATGGTTTTAGTTGTTCCAATATTTTTCTTAGCCATGATTGCGTCAACCAAGACTCTAGGCTTTATCTTATCTATAATACTACAATTCCTATCTATTATAATAGGTATATTGTTTTTATCCCATTCTTCTTTTATTTCAGCAACATTATCGACTTTAACCCCTTTAATATCTTCTATTATTATTTCTCCATCAAATATTCCTTGGGCAATAGACACGGTTCTTCTTATCACAAGGGGTTTTTCTATTTCAAGAACCAATACCTTAAATCCACTTCTATGTAGTTTTTGTATAACCCCTGTGGCAATATCTCCTCCACCCCTTACTATAACTATACCCTTCATGTTTTCATCTCCATTTCTTTATCCTGTTATATTCTTCCTTGGTATCCATATCTGTACCTAATATTTTTTCTTTAATGTCCACAAATCTTATATCTTCAGTATTTTTTCTTATAATTTCTCTGCCCCCATTATCGCCTTTTAACTTTAAAAGAGCATCTTTGTATTTAGCATGAAATATAACGGGATTTCCCCTATCGCCGTCATATCTTGGGCAGATTATACCAGAGTTATCTTTAGAAAATATAACGGTAAGTCTATTTATAGTATTACTTGTTAAAAAGGGTTGGTCTCCAACTAAAAACATATATCCCCCTGTATCTTTATTAGAGTTATTTATACCAAGTCTAATAGACTCACTCTGCCCTTTATATGCGTTCTCATTATATACACACTTTATGCCATATGGATTTCCTATATTTTTAACTTCAATATCTCTATATACTAATATCACTTCATCCACATTAGAAGCTACTATACTCCTTATAACCCTCTCTATAACTGGAATCCCATTTATAGTTAAAGTTAGCTTATTTTCACCCATTCTCTTTGAATATCCCGATGCCATGATAATTGCTGTTATCATTTATATCCATTCTCCTTCATGCTACCAACAATAATTCCATTTATAAAAGACCTATTATCTTTAAATAATTCCTTTATAAAATTACCTGAATTATTTAAGTCTTTGTCAGCCTTATTTAATAATACGTATTTTTTACTGTTTTGGGGACTGTTTCTAAATAAACCATCCTTATGAACTATAAGTCTATATACATCTTTCTCCCCTAAAACTTCTCCCCTATTTTTATTTAATATATTGGCTAAAATTTCAGGCCTATGGACATAGTCCTTAGCTATGGGTTTTCCTATGGAATCTAGCCCTATAACTCCTATAACCATTGATGTATTATCGGGAATTACAGGTTCATGTTTGTCAGGAGCCTTTATAGCTTTTCTTTTTGAGCCGTCCCCTTCACAGATAATATAATCAAATATATTTCTGTTATATATGCTATTTAACAAATTCTTATTTATCCCTAAAAGTTTGTTGTTTTTTGATATATTTCTTCCTAATACAATTATTGAGCCTCCTGTTTTTATGTCAAAATTAATTGTTTCTTGTGAAACAATTAGATTGTCGTAACTATCAAAATGTGGTTTAAATATTGCCGTTGTGGTCGTTACCAACACATTTTTACCTTTACTTTTAAGTTCCTTTGCCAATCTAAACATGGTGGTGGTTTTTCCACCACCACCAACTAATGTTATAAATTCTTTTTTGTTAAGGTGAATATTAAAATATTTATATACATTCATTATCATCACTTTCCAAAGGGGCATATAGGATATCTACAAACATCACACTTCATACATAACCCACCATGACCTAGTTTGGTTATATCCTTTCTAGTTAACTTTTCCCCTGTTAATACCCTTGGGAATATCAAGTCAAGAACCGTAGTTTTATGATACATTCCACAGGCCGGTATCCCTAATATAGCAACCTCATTTTTATAGGCCAGCATAAACATGGCTCCTGGAAGTATGGGAGAACCATATGTTATCACTTCATTGGATACATTTCTTATGGCAGTTGGAGTTACATCATCTGCATCAACGGACATTCCCCCTGAAGTTAAAATAACTTCACACCCTCTATCTATAAGTTTTCTTATTGAACCCTCTATCTTTTCTAAATCGTCGGGGGCATATTCTATATCTGCAAATTCTCCTCCATAATGGTTTATCTTATCCTTTAGTACAGGTCCAAATTTATCTTTGATTCGTCCATCATATACTTCAGATCCCGTGGTTACTATACCTACTTTCATAGACTTTAAGCTATTTATTTTAATTATGCCTCCAGTGCCTTTACATATATTTTCTATTTTTTCTATTTTATCCTTTTCGGTGGCTAATGGTATTATCCTAGTCCCAGCAACCACCTGCCCTTTATCTACAAGGGTATTATTATGAAGGGTTGATACTATTACCAGTTCTATATCGTTTATACTATCTAACCTATCCACATCTATTTTTAAAATCCCTTTAGCTTTCGATTTAAGACTTACTTTCCCCTCTGAAGGATCTGTATAATATAAGCCTTCTCCCCCTATTGCATCTGCTATTCTTTGGGCAGCATCATCCTCATGAATATCTTTTTCAGTTAATTCTAAAACATTAATATGGTTTTTCCCCATATCCTTTAGCTTATCTATATCCTCTTCACTTATTACATGGCCCTTCTTATATGCTGCACCTTTAAATTCTCCAGGAACAATTTTGGTTAGATCATGGGCTAAAATCATCCCCACGGCATCTTCCACTTTTATTTTTTTCATAATTAGCCCTCCATTTTCTTAAAAGTTTAAAAGTGATTTAACTGATAATCCAACTTGATATATCTTTCCTTCATCGTCTATAGTGGCTAAAAACTTAAATAATTTTCCATCCTCAGCCCGTTTCTTTATAGGAGTTGTTATATACTTTCTTTTTCCCTGTTTAAGTTCTAAAAAACTTTTATCTACCTCATATAGGTTTAATCCTATAGAATTCTTCTCATTACAATATGTTACCACACCTTCTTTATTGGTTTCATATATAGAGTCAACGTTTGTCTTCTCTAGCATTTCTTTCACTAGATTATCTGTTATCTTTTTATTTTTCAATTCTTTATATATATATATAAGGTCCCTTTTCATCTTACCTTCCATAACTTGATTAGTCACATATTGTTGCATATCATCTGCCCTATTATTAAGATTTAATATTATTTGTTTGATGTCATTAGTTTTATCCTTCTGAAGCCTTACATATGATAATGAACTTTCCATTTGACTTGATATGTCATCAGCAAATTTAGTAATATCATCGATTACCTTTACTATTTTCTTATCTTCGTCGCTTATTCTATTAAATATACCTTGTACATTTTTTATATCTTCAATAGACTTTCTAAGATCCTGCCCCATATTATAAAACTCATTAATCATAGTTTCTATCAATAAGGATGTGTCTTGTACCTTCTTGACCTCATAGTCCATCGATGATGATATACTGCTTATTTCTTCTTTAAATTTTGATATAACCCCATCAATTTTTTTAGAGACCTTTGATGTTTCAGATGATAGTTTGCCAACTTCAGTTGCAACCACAGCAAAACCCTTGCCATGTTCCCCAGCCCTCGCCGCCTCTATTGATGCATTTAAAGCTAACATATTTGTTTCTTCAGCTATGGAGTTTATTAATTCTGTTAACTTCCCTATTTCCTCTGACTCTTCTTTCAATAGGTTTATCCTTTCATCAGTGTTAACTATAGTATCTTTAATATTATTTACCTTATCCTTTATCTGTTGTGTAGATTCTATTCCTCTTTGGGCGACCTTTATAGATTTTTCTGTAAAGGCTGCGGTTTCATTAAATGTTTCATTTGCATTATTAAGCTCTTTAGCCCTCAATGCAAAACTTTCACTTGTATCCATCAACATACTATATTGCTCACTTCCATTTTCACTAACTATATCCATTGATGATGCCATACTCTCCATGGTATTATCCGATTCGTTGGATATATATTGTAATTTTTCTCCTATTTCCAAAATGTTTTTTGACAAATTGGCTTGCCTTTTAAAATTATCCTTAAGGGTATTTAACATTTCCTCTAGGTCTCCACTATTTTCCTTATTCATCCCATCAATATCTTCTATATCAAACAATAAGTCATTTTTATTTATTCTACTTATAAATTCTTTTAACCCTTTAATATATTTATTATAATTTTTATATAAGATAAAGGAAAATACCAATGGTAAAGTTACTATAAATATAATGTTTAGAAATAATACTTCAAAAATATTACTAATAATAAATGTAATTATAGCAACCATTAATAACATAATATAAAATCCAATAAATCGCTTTACCTCTCCATTCTTCAAGTTAGTCCCTCCTCCATTAACCCTATTTTTATTTTCTTCTCTAAAACAACCCATAGGGTCTAGACATGTCTAGACCCTATACAATGAATTTGTAACTTCGACTCTAGCCAAAGCTTTCCTTATCTATTCTTTAATATATAGTTTCCTAATCATTTATAACAATATCTGTAAAGTCAAACTTAGTTACATCGAATAGTCCCATATCCGTAACTTTAATTTCGGGAATAACTGGAAGAGCTAAAAATGATAAAGTCATAAAGGGGTCTATATCCCTGTTAACATGTAATTTGTTATAGGCTATTTCTAACATATGGGATAGTTTATCATCAACATCTTCCATGGACATATCTGACATAAGTCCTGCTATAGGTAATGATACCGAATTAAGTACCTTTCCCTCTGAGCATATGGCAATTCCACCGCCAATACTTGATACTTCTTTTATAGCAAGTAGCATATCTTTATCATTGTCCCCTATAACTATGAGATTATGGGAATCATGGGCTATTGTTGATGCTATTGCTCCATTTTTTAGTTTAAAGTTTTCAACTAGTCCAAGACCTATGTTCCCTGTAGCTTTATGTCTTTCAACCACAGCAATTTTTAGTATGTCTAGACTCCTATGATGTTTAAATAGTCCATTTTCTGTTCCGACTTTTCTTACTACCTTTTCTGTAACTAAACTATGGGGCAGTAGTCGCATAACATTTACAATATCATTATCTAATTTTATTTCTAAATCTTCTTTATTTATATCTCCTATGTTTATGGTGTCTACAACTTTAGAGTTATCTGGAGACACAACATCAAATAGTGCCCTTTTATCCCTAGCAACGATTTTACCATCTTTATATACCTCAACCACATTAAATTTATCTAAATCATCTAGTATTAGTAAATCAGCATTGTATCCCGGGGCTATGGCCCCTATTTCTTTAAGTCCATAACATTCTGCAGCATTGATACTTCCCATTTTAATTGCAGAAATAGGGTCTAATCCATTTTTTATAGCCAACCTAACGTTATTATCTATATGACCCTTATTTAATATATCCTCTGGATGTCTATCATCTGTACAAAATAAGCATCTTCTTAAATTCTCTTTATTAATAGCTCTTATTAAGGTTTCTAGGTTCCTTGCTGCAGAGCCTTGTCTTATAAGGATATACATTCCCAGTCTTAGTCTATTTATCATTTCCTCAACCGTGGAACATTCATGCTCCGTTCTAACCCCAGCCATTGCATAGGCATTTAAATCCTTTCCTTCTATATCAGGTCCATGACCATCAATTAACTTATCCCCTGCTATTTTAATTTTTTCTATAACTCCTTTATCTCCATTTATAACCGATGGATAATCCATTAGCTCCCCAAGGCCTAGGACCTTATCATTATGTATTAATTTTTCTAGTTTTTTAGCATCTAATACTGCACCTGAATTTTCAAAACTGGTAGCTGGAACACAGGATGGCAACATAAAGAATATATTCATGGGAAGATTTTCACTTGAATCTATCATATACCTTATGCCTTCCAAACCGCATACATTAGCTATTTCATGAGGATCTGCTATTATAGTAGTAGTTCCCGTGGGTAAAACTGTCCTTGCAAATTGTGGTGGTGAAACCATTGATGATTCAATATGAACATGACCATCTATAAGACCTGGAGATATATACTTTCCTTCTAAATCTATCTCTTCCTCTCCTTCATATTCCCCTATACCAACTATCTTCCCCTTATCTATTGCTATATCTCCCTCAATAATTTCGTGGGAAAATACATTTATAATTTTTCCATTTTTAAGTACTAGTTCTGCCTTTTTTCTCCCGGCAGCTAAATCTATATTGCTTTTTATATCTTCTTTCATAGGATTACACCCCTTTTAAAGTTTAAGGTAAAGGTAAGGACTAGAATATATGTCCTTACCTTTTTATTTTTTATTAAGGTAACTTCGAATAATTTTAAAGTTACTAGAAGTTATAATGGAGTTTTTAACTGTTTTTATTTTTCTCTTTTAAAGCCTTTAATATACTATCTGGTTTAACTGGTATTTCCGTTATCCTTACTCCTATGGCATCATATATAGCATTTAATATTGCTGGGGTTATTGGTATCATAACCGGTTCCCCTATACCTTTTGCACCATAGGGTGCCGTTGATTCAGGGTCTTCTACTATAACATTCTTTACATCTGGCATATCTAAAGCGGTAGGTATTAGATAGTTTGTAAAACTATTATTTTTCATAACACCATTTTTCAACTTTAGGTCTTCAAATATTGCATATCCCATACCCATGGCAAATCCACCATCCATTTGTCCCTCTATAAGCTTAGGATTTAAGGCCTTACCAACATCTTGGGCTAAAACTGCATCTAAAACTGTAACTACACCAGTTTCAGTATCAACTTCAACTTCTGTCCCACAGGCACAGAATGTGTATGGCCAGTAAGGGGCTCCCTGTCCTGTCTCTGCATCCATCTCCGTTGTTTGAGCTGTAAATTCTCCATTTTCATATAAAGGTTCATCTTTAAAGTTTTTAGCTATCTCTTTAAAGGTAATTCCCTTTTTAGGGAAAGACTTTACATATACATAGCCATCCTTTATTTCTATACCTATATTGGTGTTTAATCCTAGTTTTTCCTTAGCTATATCTATTATTCTTTGTCTTAATTTTTCTGCAGATTTCTTTATGGCATTTCCTGTATTATATGATTGTCTACTGGCTGCAGCAGTTCCTGAGTCTGGGGTTATTTTAGTATCTTCATTAATAAATACTATATCTTCAAACTTAAGTCCCAATGCTTCCGCAGCTATCTGACTCATAACTGTCTTAGCCCCTTGTCCAACCTCGGTGGCTCCAACATATATTTCAACCTTACCATCTTCCCTTAGTTGAGCCTTTGATTTTGACACATCGGGGAATCCATTACCATAACCTGTACCATAAAATATTATTCCTACTCCTTTACCTGTCTTTTTCATTGGTTATCACCACCGGTATAATTTTCTTTTATTTTCATCTTTTTTTCAACCTCTTCTAAACATCTATCCAAAGGTACACTCTCTTCTAATATCTGTCCCGTTGCCGTTTCAGACCCTAATCTAAACATATTTTTCATTCTTATAGTTACAGGGTCTATGTTTAATTTTTCAGCTAATATATCCATTTGCTGTTCATGGGCCACAGGAACCTGAGTTGCACCAAACCCTCTCATTGCACCGGCAAATGGATTATTAGTATATACAGCATAACTATCTACCTTTACATTTGGTATTTCATAGGGACCTGATATATGGACCCCTGCCTTTCTTAATACATTTATTGCCCATGATGCATATGCTCCTGTATCTCCTATTATTTCAGCCTCAAAAGCCACTAGATTACCATCTTTATCGGCCCCAGTTTTACACTTCATTGTCATAGGATGTCTCTTTGAATGGGCCTGAAAGGACTCTTCCCTAGAGTAAACTGTTTTTACAGGTCTTCCTGTTATTTTAGCTGCCATTGCTAAATGTATTTGAAGGGTTATATCCTCTCTACCTCCGAAGGCTCCCCCCACTGCAGGGTTTATTATTCTAATATTTTCTATATCTACCCCCATAGCTTCAGAAACTTCTAGCTGATCAAAATGGGGATATTGTGTAGCTGCAACAACAACTATTGTGCCATCATCATCTATATAGGCCACTCCTGCCTCCGGTTGTAAAAATACGTGTTCTGCCATTTGTGTTTTATATTCATTTTCTACTATAACATCACATTTTTCAAAGGCATGGTCAATATCACCTTTTCTTATTTTATAATGATATATTATATTACTATCTCCATGAACCTTCGGTGCATCATCTTTCATAGCTTCAACCGGATCAAAAACTGCGGGAATTTCTTCATACTTAACATCTACTAACTTTAGTGCTTTCTTTGCTATTTTATCTGATTCTGCCACTACAAATGCTATTGGGTCTCCTATTCTTCTAACTCTTTTTTCGCATAAAACTTCGTGATCTTTAAATAATACCCCGTGTTCATTATGCCCTGGAACATCCTTATATGTTAAAACCTTAACCACTCCATCTAACTTTTCGGCTTCCGTAACATCTATTTCTATATTTGCATGGGGTTTTTCCGATCTTAAAGTCTTTCCATATAACATATTATCCATATATATATCCGCTGGATATGCTGCTTTTCCTGTAACCTTTGATAATCCATCGACCCTTATTATATTATTACCTACAACTTTTAACTTCTTCATATTACTCATCACCTTCTTTAAGCAATTTAGATGCCTTCTCTATGGCATCAACTATTTTATTATAGCCTGTACATCTACATAGATTCCCCGATATACCTTCCCTTATTTCTTCCCTAGTTGGAGATGGGTTTTTATCAAGTAAAGCTTTAGCTGATAAGACCATTCCTGGAGTACAAAAACCACACTGAACAGCACCTTCATCTAAAAATGCCTGTTGTATAGGATGTATGGTTCCATCATCATTTTGAAGCCCTTCTATTGTTATTATCTCAGAGCCATCAGCTTGAAAAGCCATAACAAGACAAGATGTTACAATTTCTCCATCCATAATCACTGTACAGGCTCCACATTCACCTTCTCCACATCCTTCTTTAGTTCCTAAAAGCCTTAATTCTTCCCTTAATAAATCCACAAGCCTTAAATCTTCATCTATATTTAAACTATACTTTTTATTATTTACAGTAATATTTATCTCTTTCATATTAAACACCACACTTTCTATTGTTGTCCATTAGTAATGGCTTTTTTTATAGCATCTTTAAATGTTCCCCTTATTGCTTCACCTTTAAATTCCATGCTAGATCTTCCCTTAAGTCTTGTCTTAATAACATCCTCCATAACCTGTGAAGCTTCAATGATAATATCATCGTTTAGTTGTTTCCCTTTTAAAAAGTCTTCAACTTCCCTTTCTCTAAGACCATATCTGCCAACAGCTCCATTGGCTATTCTTATATCTTCACATATGTTTTCCTTATTAATTTTTACATATACGCTTGTACATATTCTAGATATTGCTAAAGCTTTTCTAAGTCCTAACTTACTAAACCCAAGACCTTCGTTTTCGGCTAGTTTTTTAAATTTAACAGAGTATAAAAATTCATCATCTTTTAAATCAACTTTACCCTTATCTAAAAATATTTCTTCTAATTTTACTTCCCTTTTACCATCTTTACTTTTTATAACTGCCACAGCATCAAGTGATAATAGTGGCGGTACTGTATCTGCTGCTGGGGATCCATTACATATGTTTCCCCCTATAGTACCTTTATTTCTTATTTGGGGAGACCCAACAGATTTAGCCGCCTTTTTAAGACCATCGTATCTAACATTTAATTTGTTACTTTTAGATGTATTAGTAAATGTAGTAGCAGCACCTAGTTCAATATAGTCTCCATTATCTTCTATTTTAGATATTTCATCTATACTAGATATATCTATAATAACTTTTTCTTTTAGCTTATCGTGTTTTATATCTATTACTAAGTCTGTTCCTCCTGCTATTATCTTCCCATTATCACCGTATTTATCTAGTAGATTAATAACTTCATCTACACTATTAGCCTTATAAACCTTTTTTAGTTCCATAAGTTTCCTCCTCTTTCTAAATGCTAAAAGGGAAGATTCCTTCCCTTTTAGTATAGTTTTATTAATTTTCAATTGACTTAATAACTATCACAAACAAACTTAGAAGCTTTTCTAAGCTTATTTCTTATAGTTATTACCCTATATCACCAGGGTGATATAGGGTTTTTTTATTATATTATTACAGTTTATCTACAACAAACTTTAATACAAATAGTATTGATAGTATAAGCATTACCGGTGAAACTTTTTTAGCTTTACCCGAGAAAATATTAATTAGTACATATGAAACCATACCAAATACTATACCATCGGCTATACTATAAGCTAGAGGCATCATTATTATTGTTAAAAATGCCGGTATCGCTTCTGTATAGTCGGCTAAATCTATTTTTAATATTGGTGACATCATAAATAGTCCAACTAATATAAGTGCCGGTGCTGTTGCCTCAGTAGGAATAACCCCAAATAATGGTGCAAAGAATAATGCTACCGCAAATAATCCTGCACTGGTTAGTGCCGTAAGACCTGTTCTACCACCCTCTGCAACTCCTGATGCACTTTCAACATAGGTTGTAACTGTACTAGTTCCTAACATAGCTCCAAATGTAGTTCCTATAGCATCTGCAAATAATGCCGGTTTTGCATTTGGTAAGTTACCTTCCTTATCAAGCATGTCCGCCTTTGAAGCAACCCCAACAAGGGTTCCTATAGTATCAAACATATCCACAAATAAGAAAGTGAATAATACTACAACCATATCAAATGAAAATATTTCTTCAAATCCAACAAATTTAAATGCAACATCACTTATAGCTGTTGGTAACTCCATTATCTTTTCAGGAGCATTAGTTATTCCCATTGGAATACCAATTATAGTTGTACCAACTATACCTATCAATAATGCACCTTTTACGTTTTTAACTAATAATATTCCTGTTATTATTACACCTATTATAGTCAATAATGGTCCTGCAGTTGTTATGTCTCCTAAATGGACTATAAGTCCCCCTGCATTTGGTAATAATTTACCGTCCTGATACATAAGTTTACCTGTTTGTACTATTCCTGCATTAGAAAGTCCTATAAAAGCTATAAATAATCCAATACCCACTGATACAGCATGTTTTAAGTTTATGGGTATAGCCTTAACTATTGCTTCTCTAACATTAAAGGCAGTTAATAATATAAATATTAAACCCTCTATTAACACTGCTGTTAATGCAAATTGCCATGATTTTTGCATTCCTATAACAACTGAAAATGCAAAGAATGCATTAAGTCCCATTCCTGGTGCTAGTACAAATGGATAGTTTGCTCTAATTGCCATATAAAGGGTTGCTATAACAGCTGATATAGCCGTTGCTGCAAACACTCCACTATAGCTCATTCCTGCTTTACTTAACGTATCTGGATTAACTATTAAGATATAAGCCATTGTCATAAAAGTAGTAATACCTGCTATTATTTCTGTTTTTACATTTGTTCCATTCTCTTTTAACTTAAACTGTCTTTCCAAAAAACTTTTTTCAGTACTCATTTTAGTACTCATAAGTTTCCCCCTTAATTTTATTTTTATTATAAAACTTGTCCACTATCCCCCTTTCATATGTTTTTATTTATCATAAATATGATAACATACGTGTGGATTAAGTTGATAACAAACATGAAAAACAGGTTATTTTGATTAAAAAGAATTTTCAAATAATTTATATTGATATCGTGTTAACGTTTTCGCCATATGTCTAGTTATATCTATTATACATTATAATGTCTATTAAGTACAGAAACTTTTTCTGTACTTAATGGATATTATAGGTTATATTTATCTTCCCATTTAGGGAAGATAATTCTATTGTTTACAATCCAATATACTTTAATACAAACAATATAGACAATATATATAGTATCGGTGATGCTTCCCTTCCCCTTCCTGTAAAAACTTTTAATAATACATAGGAAACCATTCCAAATACTAATCCCTCTGCTATACTAAATGCCAGGGGCATCATTATTATTGTCAAAAATGCAGGTATTGCCTCTGTAAAATCATTTAAATCAATTTTAGTTATTGGTGACATCATAAACAATCCAACTATTATTAAAGCCGGTGCCGTTGCCTGAGCCGGTATTATAGTGAGTATAGGTGAAAATAATAGGGCCAATGCAAAAAAAACCGTAGTTACTAATGAAGTAAGACCTGTTCTCCCACCTTCTGCAACCCCCGCTGCACTTTCTACCGTTGTTGTTACTGTGCTGGTTCCTAGTACAGCTCCAAATGTAGTTCCTACCGCATCTGCAAATAATGCTGGTTTTGCCCCCGGAAGATTTCCATCATCATCAAGCATATCCGCCTTCGATGCAACCCCTAAAAGGGTTCCTATTGTATCAAATAAATCAACAAATAAAAATGTAAATAGTACTATTAACATATCCCATGAAAATATCTGATCAAATCCAACAAACTGAAATGCTATAGGCTTTATAGAGGGTGGTAAATCTATAACCTTACTTGGCATAGGAGTTATATCAAAAGGTATTCCCACAATAGTACTGGCTATTATACCTATCAATAATCCACCTTTAATATCTTTAGCAACCAATACACCTGTTATGATAAGACCTATAATTGTTACTAAAGGTCCATATTCAGTTACATCTCCAAGCTTAATTAGTGTTCCCTCAGGATCTGCAACTATTATGCCTGCACTTCTTAGACCTAAAAAGGCTATGAACAAACCTATTCCAACACTAACAGCATGTTTTATATTAATAGGGATTGCCTCTATAATAGCTTCCCTTACATTTAAAAAGGTTAAAACTATAAAAATTAATCCCTCTATAAATACTGCTGTTAATGCAAACTGCCATGAATAACCCATATTTAAAACAACAGAATAGGCAAAGAATGCATTTAATCCCATCCCTGGAGCTAATACAAAGGGATAATTTGCAAACAGAGACATAGCAAGGGTTCCAATAATAGAAGCTAAAATTGTGGTAGTAAATAAAGCATCTTTATCCATTCCTGCATCCGATAATATTATTGGATTAACAACTAAAATATAAGCTACTGTTACAAAAGATGTAAATCCAGCTAAAAACTCTGTTCTTACAGTGGTTTTATTTTCTGATAATTTAAATCTCTTTTCTAGAAAACTTGTATCTTTTGTTCCCATTATACTACCTCACTCTACTTTATTTTAAAGAAAGGTTTTCCTAAGTTTAAATATTAAAAAAAGGGAATCCCTTTCTTTAATATAGTTATCTTGCCCCAATTGGGGCAAGATATTCATTATTCAACTATAGGTGGTAGTATTTTAAAGTTATTTACATCAATTAATCCTTTGTCAGTTAATTTCCATTTAGGGCTAGTTGATAATGCTAGGAATGATAGATGCATAAACGGAGCATGGGCAGTTCCACCTAGCTGTTGTGATACAACATTTTCAAGACTTGCTACCTTTTCACTTACCTCTGGTCCTGTTAACTCATCGGTAATAAGACCTCCAACAGGTAACCTCAAGTCCTCTAAAATTCTACCATTATTAACAACTGCTATTCCGCCACCCATTTCTATTACTCTATTTACTGCTGTTACCATATCATTAATATTTGTACCTATTACCATAATATTATGGGTATCATGGGCAACACTCTCTGCAAAAGCACCTTGTTTTAATCCAAAACCTTTACAGAAACATTTACCTACATTACCAGTTCTTCCGTATCTCTCAACGCATCCCATATATAATATGTCATTGTTAACATCTGCTTGAACAACACCTTGATTAACCTTTAAATCTACTTCTAAGCTTCCACTTAAGTTTTGGTCTAATATAAGCTCTATAGCTCTACCTTTAACACTATTGCCAGAAGCTTTTATTTGTAACTCTTCAGCTGATATAGGTCCCCTTTTAACTGAATGTTTAACAGTGTCTGGGTAAGTATATTCAGGAAGATCTATTACTAACTCCCCTTGGGAAGCTACTAATTTACCACCAACAAATACAGCATCTACTGTCATTTCATTAAGATCACTTATAACCGCTATATCTGCAACCTTACCTGGAGCTAATACACCTCTATCGTCTAGACCAAAGTAGGTTGCTGGGTTTATAGTTACCATTTGTATAGCTTCAACAGGATCTACTCCCTCAGCTATAGTTCTTTTTACTATTTCATTCATATGACCTAGCTTTTGTAAGTCTTCGGCCACCATATCATCAGTAGCTAATATACATCTTCTAGAGTCAAACCCTTCTTCTGTTACGGCTCTTATACATTCAGCCATGTTACGCTGTGTTGACCCTTCACGCATAAATACATATACTCCTTGTCTTAACTTCTCAACAGCTTCTTCTTTTGAAGTTGTTTCGTGACAGGAACATCTACTACCGGTTGCTATAATGTGGGCTGCTAACTCGCTTCCAAATAACTCCGGCGCATTACCATCAACAACCTTACCTAAACTTTTAGCATATGACGTTGATGCCAATAGGTCAGTTATTATTTCTGGTGTATTATTATATACATGTTTTGCATTACTAAATCCTTGAAGCTCACCTATACCTATTATGTTAGGATAGTTTAGTAAGTCTTCCATATGTTTAGAATTCACATCATATCCTGCAGTTTCTAAGTCTGGACAGTCTGGTACCAATGCTGGTACAACAAGCTTAACATGGTTTGGAACAACACTTGCTTCATCTGCCATGGCCTTCATACCCACAGGGCCTAATGCATTACCTATCTCATGGGGATCAGCAACCAATGTTGTTGTTCCTGAAGGTAATGATAGTCTTGTAAACTCAGTAATAGTTAACATACTACTTTCGAAGTGCATATGGGAATCAATAAATCCCGGCGCTAAATACTTTCCAGTAACATCTACAACAACAGTTTCCGGTCCTATAAGGTTTTCTGAATTTCCTACTACTAAAATATATCCATTTTTCATTGCTATATCAGCGGTGTATACCTCTCTAGTTATAACATTTACAACATTTCCATTGTAAAGCACTATATCAGCAAATTCCTTGTCTGACATTAATGCATCAATCAGTTGTCTATATTCTATTGACTTTTTAATTGCTTGGGCGTCTAGCAATTTTACGCCTCCTTTCATTTTATTACTCCTCTAAATATTCTTTATAAATATCCACATTGTCCACTATACCTATTATTGCCGCATCAAGTGGCGCTTCCCTTTTATTGGCTGCAATCCTTGCAGCGGTACCTTTAGTATATAAAACAACCTCACCAATTCCTGCCCCTACAGTATCAACAGCTATAACAGTCTGCCCTATAGGCTTAAAATCTTTATCCAGAGGTTGAGTAACCATAAATTTACTACCTGTTAACCTTTCATCTTTCCTTGTGGCAACAGCCGTTCCGATAACTCTGCCTATATGCATACTACTTCTCCTTTACAAATCACTTTTTAATTATCTTAACTCCCATTTCATTTGCTACATCATAAGCCAATGGGGTTATAATAGATGACTTAGATACATAAACTTCCTTTTTATTACTGCTTCTTGATATGAGTTTCCCTAAGTCTCCTTCAGTGACTATAGTTCTTTTATTATCCACATTATTATTTGTATCTTCTTCTATTATTATGTTTTCAGTATTATCTGTCTTTTTTCCATCGTTTGGCTGAAATACATTTAACATCTCTGTTAAGTAATCCCTTCTTTTAACTGCTTTAACTCCCATAACCTGAACTTTCTGTATATAGTCTTCTATCATGGTTTGTAACATTGGCCTTTTAGAAGTATTTCCCCTATAGGTTATGGCATTATCAAAATCCATTAATACAGGTTTATCATGCCATAAGCTTTGCCATAATGCATGGGATATAAAGCTATCTTGTAGTCCAAGGGAAAGTTTTACAACAGTATTTTGTGTAGTCATAGGTACTACTACCCCATCCACATTTTCAATGACTTGTTCTGTTTGTAGTATATCCTCTTCTGTATAAATGTTTTTAGGATTAAGTTTTGTTTTTATATAGTCAATGTCTAATAGGGCTTCTCCAGTACCTGAAAAGGCTATATCAAAGGTGAATCCATATCCCTTTGTTTTTACAAGTTCATCAATAGCCTTTCTTATGTCAACATCAGTCCCTGTGAAAACAACCAATATATGCTTTTCATTATAGGAATAGCTCTCATACTTATGGGAACCATGAGTATTGTTAGCATTACTATAATCATTAACACCGTTATTCAGTACTTTAATATTTCTATAGGGACTTTTTATATCCTTTGTGTAATCTTTACTAACTTTAGAGGATAGTTGATTTATTATATCCTGTGTTAAGTTATATTTATCCACTTTTAAACACCTCATTAAATGTTTAACCTCTACTATAACGGAATTTCAATTTATCCGTTAAGTTTGTAATATTTTTATAAATAAGTATTATTCGCTTTTAAGAAGTACCCTCTCAACTTCAGAATGAGGTCTTGGTATTACATGTACTGAATGTAATTCTCCCACTGCTCTTGCCGCTTCAGCTCCTGCATCTGTGGCAGCTTTAACTGCTCCTACATCACCTCTTACCATTACAGTAACTAATCCAAATCCTATTTTTTCATAACCTATTAAATTTACATTAGCTGCCTTTACCATAGCGTCTGCAGCCTCAACTGATCCTACTAAACCTTTCGTTTCAACCATACCTAATGCTTGACTCATTATAATTCCTCCTTTAATTTTAATTATTTTTTAGTTTCTTTTTCTTTACTATCTGATTTTGATTTCTTTTGCTTTTTTGTATCTTTTGTGTCTTTTTTATCTTCTTCATTTAAATCTTTAATATCTTTTTGAAATTCTTTTATTAGGTTATCAACTTCTTCATGGGGTCTTGGAATAACATGACTTGATACAACATTTCCTACTCTATTTGCCGCCTGTACTCCAGCTTCAACCGCTGCCTTAACAGCTGCCACTTCTCCACCTAATTGGATAGTAACACTAACAATCTTACCAACACCTATTACCTTTTCATATCCAACCAATTCAACATCTGCTGCTTTACTGGCTGCATCTAAAGCTGTAATAGCCGTTGTTAAACCTACTGATTCTATTAATCCTAAAGCTGCCCTCACCTTCACACCTCCTCAGTTATCTGTTTAAGGAGCCTTTTTTCCCTATTGAATCTAATGATACCTTAGGTATATAAGCTTCTAGATTACCAATCACATTGGATTTAACATTTTTATTGTTTCTTTTATAAGCTTCTTTTTTTACATTTGTTTGTTTTTCACTTCTTTTTACAGTATTTGAAGTTTTAGATTTATTATTCCCAGCCAATTCATTTAAGGTCATCATTGTTTTATTTCTTCTTTCTGTAACTGGTTTATCCCTTTTAGTTGTGGGATTTTTAGCTAAATCTTCAAGTTTAACCTTTTGTAAATTTCCAGGTCTATTATTACTGTAGTCATTTCCTTTATTATAAGTTTTATTTTGTGTGCTATTTACACTTAAAGTAGTATTGTTAGGTTTATTCCCTTTGTTTATGACATTTTTAAGGAGTTTTTCTTCCATGTCACTTAATGTAACCCTAACTCCAGTATTATTATTTCTCTTTACTACACTACCTTTCTTTCCGGCGATATTATTCATAACTACCCTTGTTAATGGGTTTTTCATATTAATTCACCACCATATAAAGTTATATTATCCTATCTACCTCATCATGAGGTCTCGCTATCACATTTGTAGAAATAATCTCTGCCAATTGTCCTGCAGTTTCTATTGCATTGTCAACAGCAGCCTTAACAGCTGCTACCTCTCCTGTTACTATAACAGCAACTGCACCGGAACCTACAAATTCAACAGTTTGTATCTCTACATCTGCTGATTTAACCATTGTATCAGCAGCTTGAATAGCGGCAACTAAGCTTCTTACTTCTACCATTCCTATGGCCTGTCTCATAGTCAATTACCACCTTCATTTATTTTTTCATTCCTGGAATATATTTAGTTATATCTATATTATCATATCCAGGTATTTCTGCTCTTTCAAACTTTTCTCTTCCCTCACCTAATGGCATTGTAGCATCTATTCCCATCTTATCTGTTACACCCCTAACCACATGGGATGCTTCAAGACCTGAACCTAAAGCTCTTGGTATAATAACAATATCCTCAGATGCTTGAACTCTAGAGGCAAGGGCAAACTCTATATCCTTATAGTCATATATATCTACATCATTATCAACTATAAGAACATGCTTTAAATCACTATGACAACCCAATGCTGATAGTATAGCACTTCTAGGTTCCCCTTCTTTCTTCTTATCTATAGATATTATACTGTGGAACCTACAACCCCCTGCAACTGTAACATTAACATCATTAACATCTACTATGTTACTTAGGGCTGCATAAAGTTCTGCTTCCCTTATTAATCCATTTGCAAGGTGCTCCTCCCTTGATGGATAAGCATGTTGATATATTGGATTATTTCTATGCATTATGGTTTTTATTTTAAATACTGGGTGGGGTGCCACCTCACCATAATATCCCATAAGTTCTCCAAAGGGACCTTCTATTTCCCTCTTATTAGGCACTAAAGTTCCTTCTAGTACAATTTCTGCATAGGCAGGAACCTCCAAGTCTACTGAGTTACATTTAACTAATTCTAAAGGTTCTCCCCTTAATGCACTATCCACTTCATATTTGTCTAATCCATATTTTTTAGAACTTATTTGGGATGCCAGTAAAAACTCTGCATCATAACCTAAAACTATTGCACACTCTAACGGTTTCCCAGTCTTCTCATATTGGGCAAAATGTTTATTAAGAAGGGGGGATGCTGGAGAAATTAGTGCGTTTACTTCATTTGGTCCATTTACCTGAAACCTTCTTACAGCCATATGATTTTGGCCTGTTTCTGGATCCTTTACTATCATCATTCCTGCAGTTATAAAACTTGAAGAATCTTTACCATTTGATTTTGGTATTGGTAACATTCTTTCTATATTTATATTATGGTTTATTATGTTTTCTTTAACCGGTCCATTATTAACCACTTTATAAGGCTTAGGATTAGCTATTGCATTCATAAAATGATTCAGTCTATTTTCAGTGTTTACACCCATAAGCTTATAATATATGTCCCTGTTACCATATATTCCACCTAATACCGGCATATTATAACCTTTAACATTGTTAAACATTACTGGTTTCTCATTATCAAAATAACTTAAAACCGCTCCCAGTTCATATTTAGGGTCTACCTTTGTATTGCTGGTTTCAAATTCATTCATACTCTTTAACTTATCTATTGTTGCCCTTAACATTTGATTTTCCACCTTATCCCTCCTTTCCGTGGATTATTCTCCCCATCTTTTAGATATATTATGCTCTATTCCCAGTTGATCTAGAGTTCTGCCTACTATAGAGCTCACCATATCTCCTATGGTTTCAGGATGATTGTAAAACCCTGGGGACGCAGGTAGTACAGTTACATCCATTTTTGCAAGCTTTAACATGTTTTCTAAATGTATAACACTTAAAGGAGTTTCCCTTGGTACAACCACAAGTTTTCTTTTTTCTTTAATTGTTACATCACAAGCCCTTGTTAAAAGCCCATCGGAATATCCACTGGCTATTGCCGAAATAGTTTTCATAGAACAGGGTAAAACCACCATTCCATCCACTTTAAATGAGCCACTGGCTATTGGAGCAGCTAAATCTTTATTATCATGATAATATGTAGCAAGGGACTTTAGCTCTTCTAAAGTAACTCCACATTCATGTTCTGTAACATACTCCCCCATAGTTGATACAACTAAATGGGTTTCTACTCCTAAGTCATTTAATACCTTTAGTAATGCAACTCCATAAATAGCTCCACTACCACCTGAAATTCCTACCACAATTTTCATACAAGTTCACCACTTTCACAAAGGTATAAAATAGCAAAAATCTCCCACCTCTATCGGTGGAAGGTTTATTCCCATGGTAAGATAGTGTCTGTCTACCCCATATAGGGATAGACAGATATTATATTACTCAACTTTATTATCTTGGTCTCCTCCACCTAACCATGGGTCAACACCTTTTTCCCAAGCATCTATATACTCATCTAAAGTCATAACCTTAGTGAATATGCTTAAGTCTTTTAGTCCATATTCATGCATTTCTTCAGTTTTTGATGCACAACAGTCACTTATAGTGATTACTTTATATGCATTGTAAAGAGCATCTGAAGCAGTACTTCTTACACATACATTAGTCCAAACACCTGTTACAACAACAGTATCTATATTTTCTTCTCTTAAATATAAGTCTAAATCAGTGTGAGCGAATGAACTATGTCTTCTTTTTGGTATTGTGTACTCTTCTCCTTCTGGATAAAGCTCTTTTATAAAGTCTGAGCCCCAAGTTCCTGCAACTGCATGAACTGGTCTTACTCTAAAGTCAGCGTCATTTTTTCTATGAGCCTCTTGGATATGGATTAATTGAACATCATCCTTACCCTCTGCATTTCTCTTTCTTACCCACTTAAATAATTTTTGTAGGTTTGGTACTATATCGTCTGCACCTGGGCATCTTAGTGGTGCTTTTTCTCCAACGAAGTCATTTAACATATCAATAACAACTATTCCATGTCTTGGCATTATAATTTCCTCCCTTTAGCTTATCTACAATTTATTTTATTTAATTTGGTGATAGATAATAGACGTTCATTCTATCACCAAGCTATATATTTATATGCTACTTAGTGTTAATCCACTCTTTTTCTTTGTTAATCCAGTTTTCATTATCTTCCCTTGAAGCATACCTTAAACATTTAGGTAACTTGCTTATTCTTTGTCTCTTAACAAATTTACCATATCCCTTTTCTCCTACTATACCTTTATCTAAGTCAAATATAACTTTACCTCTAAGGATTGTTTTTATTGGTCTTCCTTTAACTTTGGTTCCATGTAATGGATTATATTTTGCCTTTGAAAAAGTTTTTTCTTGGTCTATGGTCCATTCATAATCAAGGTCTACAATAGTTAAGTCAGCATCTGAACCTATTTCCATTGAACCTTTTTTAGGATATATACCGTAATTTATGGCTGCATTAGTACTTGTTACATTAACCAGTTGCCTAAGGGTTAATCTTCCCTTGTTATAACCTTCACTTATTAAAATAGGCATCATAGTTTCTACTCCTGGGATTCCTGGAAATGCGTCCCATATAGTCATGCCATCTTTAGCCTTCTCAGTTATAATTTCATAGGGAGCATGGTCTGTTCCTATAAAATCCACACTACCATTTATTAATCCTTCCCATAACTCTTGATTGTCTTTTTTAGATTTCAATGGAGGGGCTATTTTAGCAAAGGCACCGTGTTCAGTCATGGCATCTTGATAGTCTAATATCAGATAATGGGGACAAGTTTCTGAGGTAACATCAATTCCCCTTTTTTTAGCTTCGCCAATTAGTTTAGCACCGACACCGCTACCCATATGAACAATATGAGCCCTTGCCCCAGTATCTTCTGCAAAACTAATAACTAACTCTATAGCCACCTTTTCCACAAGTTGATTCCTCGCCTCAGCCCATGCAGGGGCATCGGTTCTTCCCTCTTTTTCAAATTTCTTAGTATAGAAATCAGCCATTGCAAAATTTTCTGCATGTACTCCTATTGGAAGTCCAGTTTTAGCCACTGCCCTAAATGCTTCTAACATCTCAGGGTCAGTAACCCTTGGATATGTTGGAACCGAAGGGGTCATATATACCTTAAAGGCACATACACCTTCCTTTGCCTGCTCCTCAACAATATGAAGATTTCCTTCCCTTACATCCTCGCCTGTCACACCACCCCATAGGGCATAATCAACTATAGCATCATCTTTTATAGCATTTATTTTATTGTGTAACTGGTCTACACTTCTAACTGATGGTTTTGAACAACAGGGCATATCCATGATTGTTGTAATACCACCGGCAGCTGCCGAAGACGAGCCAGTAAAGAAATTTTCTCTATGGGTAAATCCTGGATCCATAAAATGGGTATGGGAATCAAACCCTCCAGGTATAACTAAATTACCCTTTGCATCTATAGTTTCCTTTGCATCCACGCCATCTATATCCGTTAAAAATCCTGATATTTTTTCGTTTTTCACTAATATATTGGTAGCTACCGTATCATTTTCACCCTTAGGAATTTTAGCATTTTTGATAATAAGATCTAACATTAATCAAACTACCTCCTTTTATATTTTAAAAGTTATGGTTTGGTAAACATTTAAAACCTCGGAAGTATTATTCCCTAGATTAAGAATTTATATTTATCTAGCTTTAGTTTAATTAATTTCACTAAAATTCCTTTGGGAAAACTTTATTTACTAAAATATCTATTTAATTATTTAGTATTGATCCATGTATGAGGAGCATTAGCAAATGTTTCTTCTCCCCTTGAAGAATATCTAATATCTTTAGTTAATTTGCTTATTCTTTGTCTCTTAACAAATTGACCATATCCTTCTTGACCAACTACTCCGTCTTTATCATCATAAACAACAGTACCACGTACAATAGTTTTAACTGGCTTACCTTTTAATTTCATGCCATGTAGTGGATTGTATTTAGCCATAGTATAAGAATCTTTTTGGTCTATAGTCCACTCATAGTCAAGATCTACTATAGCAAAGTCAGCATCTGATCCTATTTCCATAGCACCTTTTTTAGGATATAAACCATATTGAACAGCTGCATTAGTACTTAACACATTAACTAATTGTCTTAGTGTTAATCTTCCCTTATTATATCCTTCACTTACTAGGATAGGAAGCATAGTTTCAACCCCTGGGATTCCTGGGAATGCATTCCATATAGTTGATCCTTCATAATCTTTTTCCGTTTCTATTTCATATGGAGCATGGTCAGTACCTACGAAGTCTACACTTCCGTTTGCTAAACCTTCCCATAATTCTTCATTATCTTTTTTAGTTCTTAGTGGCGGAGCTATTTTAGCAAATGCACCGTGTTCTGTCATAGCATCTTTATAGTTTATAGTTAAATAGTGAGGAGTTGCCTCTGCCGTTACATCTATTCCCCTCTTCTTAGCTTCTCCTACTAATTTAGCACCGATTCCACTACTCATATGAACTATGTGAAGTCTCGCACCAGTATCTTCAGCAAAGCTTATACCTAATTCGATAGCCACTTTTTCGATTAATGTATTTCTAGCCTCAGCCCATGCAGGACCATCTGTTCTTCCCTCTTTTTCAAACTTCTTAGTATAGTAATCTGCCATTGCAAAGTTCTCTGCATGAATTCCCACTGGAAGACCTGTTTTAGCTACAGCTCTAAAAGCTTCTAACATTTCTGGGTCAGTAACCCTTTGGTATGTTGGAACTGAAGGAGTCATGTAACATTTAAATGCACACACACCATAGTCGGCTTGTTCTTGCACATTGTGTAGGTTTCCTTCTCTTACATCTTCACCTGTAACTCCACCCCACATAGCATAGTCAACTATTGCTTTATCTTTTATAGCATCTAATTTCATTTCAAGTTCGTTTACGCTTCTAACTGAAGGCTTTGAACAACAAGGCATATCCATAATTGTTGTAATACCACCTGCAGCTGCTGAAGATGTACCTGTTAAGAAGTTTTCTCTATGAGTAAATCCTGGATCCATAAAGTGAGTATGGGAATCAAATCCTCCAGGTATAACTAGGTTACCCTCTGCATCTATAACTTCCTTTGTATCTATACCATCTATGTCTATAAGGAAACCTTTAATTACACCATCTTTCACTAATATATTTGTTTCTACAGTATCATTTTCCCCTTTAGGGATTCTTGCGTTTTTAATTATAAGATCATACATTTTATTTACACTCCTTTAAAGTATATTTTAAAAAGTTAACGTTTTCATAGCTCCTTAAGATTTCGGGGAAGTATCTCCCCTGAAACCTTAAGATTTATTTGAAATATTAGAATAAACCTGTTATTTCACCTTTTTCAGATATATCCATTCTATTAGCAGCTGGAACCTTAGGAAGTCCTGGCATTGTCATTACATTACCAGTAAGGGCTACTAAGAATCCTGCACCAGCTGAAACTCTAATCTCTCTTACCGTTACCCTAAATCCTTCAGGTCTTCCTAGAAGACTTGGGTCGTCTGAGAATGAGTATTGTGTTTTAGCCATACAAACCGGCATTTTATCAAGGCCTAATTCAGCATACTTCTTGATTTGTTTCTTACACTTTTTAGTGAAGTCTACACCATCTGCACCATATACTTCCTTAGTTATTTTTTCTATTTTCTCTTCTATTGTTCCTTCAACATCATATAGAGGTTTGAATTCTGAAGGTTTACTTTCAACAACTTCCACAACCTTCTTAGCTAGCTCAACGCCACCTTCTCCTCCATTTGCCCAAACTTCTGATAATACAACATCGGCTCCTGCTTCTTTACATTTTTCATCAAGTAACTTAAGCTCTGCTTCTGTATCGGTTGGGAATTTATTTATAGCAACTACTGCTGGTACTCCAAATTTATTAACATTCTCTATATGTTTTTGTAGGTTTTCGAACCCTTTCTTAAGAGCTTCAAGGTTTTCTTCAGCTAAATCAGCTTTAGCTACTCCTCCGTGCATTTTAAGAGCTCTTACTGTTGCAACTATTACTGTTGCATCAGGTTTAAGGTCTGCAAATCTACATTTAATATCAAAGAACTTCTCAGCACCTAAGTCAGCACCAAACCCTGCCTCTGTTACAGTATATTCAGCAAGTTTAAGGGACATCTTTGTTGCCATAACACTATTACACCCATGGGCAATGTTAGCAAACGGGCCACCATGGATAAATGCAGGTGTATTTTCAAGTGTTTGTACTAAGTTAGGCTTAATAGCATCTTTAAGAAGTAACGTTAAAGATCCTGTTGCTTCCAATTGATCAGCTGTTACTGGCTCGTTATCATAAGTGTATGCTACAATCATTTTTCCTATTCTTTCTTTTAAATCTTCTAAGTCTGTAGCTAAACAAAGAATCGCCATTATTTCAGATGCAACTGTGATATCAAATCCATCTTCTCTAGGAACTCCTTGAGTCCTTCCACCTAATCCGATTACTATGTTCCTTAAAGCACGATCATTCATATCAATTACTCTTTTCCAAGTTATTCTTCTTGGATCTATATTTAGCTTATTCCCTTGGTGTAGATGATTATCAAGTAATGCTGATAAAAGGTTATGAGCTGTAGTTATGGCATGTACATCTCCTGTAAAGTGAAGATTTATATCTTCCATTGGGACAACCTGTGCGTATCCTCCACCTGCTGCACCACCTTTTATTCCAAAACAAGGTCCAAGGGAAGGCTCTCTTAATGTTGATATGGCAGTTTTACCAATTTTATTAAGTCCCATACTAAGACCTATATTAGTTGTCGTCTTTCCTTCTCCCGCTGGAGTTGGGTTTATAGCAGTAACTAATACAAGTTTTCCATCTTCTTTCTCTTCTAGTCTATCGAAAGTTTCAAGGGAAACTTTTGCTTTGTTCTTTCCGTATAGCTCAAGTTCCTCTTCTTTTATTCCAAGTCCTTTTGCTATTTCTGATATATGAAGCATATTTGCCTCTTGTGCTATTTGTACATCTGTTTTCACTAGTATTACCCCCTTTAAAAGTAGGCCATTAAGGACATCCTTAATGGCTTTTCATATATTACTTCATTAAGTGCGTTTCTAGAATTTGTTCTTTTCTAAATCCTTCTAGTCCTAGGAAGAATTCTAATGAATTCATTAGGTGCTCTAATTTAACAGGTCCTACTATTTCTGAACCAGTTACATTTACTCCATACCTTGCAGCTTCTTGTTTAACAAAATTGAAAGTTCTATAAAGAGGAGTCTTAGTACAATCAAACATATTCATTGAAACAACTACTCCATCTCTTTCTGGGAACTTAATTCCAACCGCTCTTACTGTTGAGAAACCACCACTTGGTCCCCTTACAGCCTTACCTATTTTTTTAGCTATGCTAACATCTTCAGTATCTAAGAATACATTATATGCTGTTAATCCTTCTTTATCAGCACTAACTATTGTAGCACCTGACTTCTCACTAAGCATTCCATCAACACTTAACTCAGGCTTTCTATCTTCATAGTCTGGGTGAGATTTATCTTTTAATAGATCCCTTAATCCTTCATACTGTCCCTTTCTTATAAAGCCTAATGATTTTCTTCTATCATCTCTAGCATTTTGACCTGAGAAGAATACAGGAATCTTAGTTTTTTCGTGTAACTCTTTACCTATTTCTTCAGCAAGCTCTACACATTCATCAAGCTCTATGTTCTTGAATGGAAATAGAGGTATAGTGTCTTGGGCACCTATTCTTGGGTGAGAACCTTCTTGCTTAGTCATATCAATTAATTCGATTGACTTCTCCGCCATATTAAGTAATGCTTCTTTTAATGGAGCTGGCTCTCCAATCGCTGTAACAACTGTTCTGTTAAAGTCATGCTCTGGCTCATAACTTACTAACTGAACCCCATCTACTTTTCTTACCTCATCAACAATAGCTTCAATAACATCCTCATCTCTACCGTTGCTAAAGTTAGGAACGGCTAATATATACTTCTTATCTACTGCCATTTGCATTGCCTCCTTAATATATGTATTTTTAAAAAAAGTTATTATCAAATTTTTAACATCTAACAATTTAGCTTTGCTTCATTTTTCACTGTGATTTAATAATATCATAAAACTTAATTTTTCCCCTTGTTATTACTTTACAAATCTTTTATGGCTTTACCCCTGTCTTTAATAAATAATTTTGTTTGATATATACAATATATGTTTGATTATAAGTCTCTATCCATACATATACCCTTTATTTAACCTCCTTAAAATATTTTTGGTGCTATTAGATATGTTAAGCAAAAAAACTTTTTTTATTCCTTTGTGTAATTTTCATGAAGAAATTTTTTTCATAAATAGTATAATGATAGTAAATTATAAAATGGGTAATAATATAATAAATCCATTTAAAAAGAAAGGAGTTTATTTATGAGTTTACGTTTAGTAGATTTATCCCAAGAGATATTTCAAGGGATGTCAGTTTTCCCTATGCATCAAAAAACTTTTATAATGAAAAACATGACCCACGAACAAAATATGGAGGATACCGGAAGTAAAGCTTTAGGCTTTTCTGCAAGAAATCTTCTTATGAGTGAACATTGTGGTACCCATAGTGATGGAGTTTGGGAGTATAAGCCCTCAGGAGAAACTATTGATAAAATGCCTATAGAATATTTCTGGGGCAGTGCAATATGTATTGACTTATCCCATGTTCCTGCAACTAGATACATTGAACCTAGGGATTTAGAAGAAGCTGTTAGAAAATCAGGTCAACAAATCCAACGGGGTGATATTGTATTAATGTATACAGGTCATTTTGATAGGAATTTTGGAACTGATAAATGGCAAACTACATATTCAGGTCTTAGTTATGATGCCGCCAAATGGCTTGCTGAAAGGGGAGTTGTTAACATAGGGGTAGATGCTCCGGCGATTGACCATCCCGATGATATTAATTTCTCTGGTCATTTAGTTTGTGGAGAATATGACATCACTAACACGGAAAATCTTTGTAACCTTGATAAAGTAGTTAATAGAAGATTCTTATACATCGGTCTTCCCCTTAAAATCCGTGATGGCTCAGGCTCTCCAATACGTGCCGTTGCATTATTAGAAGACTAATAAAAATATTTCTAGACAAAATACAACATTTTATGATAAAATATTTAAGACTAAAACCTAAGTCTTAACACTTTCCCCAATTATTTTACATCCTTAAACCCAAATACTTAATGTATTTGGTCCCCTTAAAGAAGTGGCCATGGCCACTTCTTTTTTTGTTATAAATAAAAAAGTCCCCTTAAGGGGACTCAGACTGCCTTCTAAGTATCTTTAGACAAAGTAAGCAAAAATGGGAGCCATCCCGCAGGATTTGTGAAAATATAGAATAAGGGAGAAAATCATTTGAATTCCACTGTTTGAGCATAGCGAGTTTGGAATTCTATTTTCGACCGTTTCTATATATTTTCCAAATCCGAGGACTGGCGGACATTTTTGCTTACTTTGTCACTACGCTTAGTCCCCTTAAGGGGACTTTTTAAACTAAAACTCTATATTGTCTAAATAATTTTTTTATGTCTTCTTTATCGTATGAGCTTTTTTCACCATAATTCATCATAGATGTTAGAATTTCATGTAGTTTTTTTTCAAAATCATTATATTCTTCGTCATTACAAAAGAATGGTTTCTCAACAATGTCTAATTCCATACATATTTCCCAAAAGGTTCTGTGGTTCACTACATCAAGAGCCGATAGTGGATAATCCTTTATAAACTTTTCCCGACCTATTCTCTGAATTCTGTTTCCTAAGTTTTTATTAATCTCATTATTGGATTTTCCTAAGCCTATTAATCCTTCATAATATTCTATGGCTATGGATTTCATATTCAACCTCATATATCCACCTCCAAGTACAATTTCTAAGGTTTTTTAATTATAACATGTTTCTAAGTCACATTGTGTAGTATTTACACTTTTTTACAAAGAGTTAATTTTTATTTTAACAAAACTACATAATATTAATTTTTCTTAACCCTAGTCTGTACTATTATAGCCAATATAAAACTTTTTACACAAAATAACCATACTATATATAGTATGGTTATCAGTCTAATAATTTCTTTATTTTTAATGCTATTTCTAAATTTAACCTATTGTCAGAATTTTCAAGGGACATTCCAGTTATTTCATTTATCCTCTGAACCCTATACAACACAGTATTATAATGGGTATATAATTCTTCTGACATCTTTTTTAAATTTCCATTATTAAAGAAGTAAGATTCTAAAGTTTTAACAAGTTCTGTAGACTTTTTGTTATCATAATCTACTAAAGATTTAAGGGTTCCATTATAGAATCTAATTAGTTCTTCCTTTAAATGATCTTGACATAGTATCTTATAAATGCCTAATTTTTCAAAGTCTATTACTTCTCCTTCACTTATAATTTTTCCAGCCTTTATTGCCCTATTGGCATCCATAAAACTATTATATACATTTTCAAGACCGTCGTAGGGCCTACCTATACCTATCCTAAAATCTATATCCTTAAATTTATCATCTAAAGAACTTTTTATTTTATTATTTAATTTATCTAATATATCACTATGTTCTTGTCCTTTTCTTAGTGCCAATAAAATATGAATACTATCGGTCCTACTTGCAACTATATTTTTTATACCTATACCGTCTAGTATAGTTTCAGTGGTATAAATAACCTTTTGAAGATTTTCCTGTATATAATCAACTGGCATTTCATCTTTTTTAGAATTATATTTTTTATATTTCAATTCAAATACCACTACCATATATTTATCATTATTACTTAAGTTAAACAAGTGTGCCCGTCTTATGGCCTTTTGTTTCTTACTATCATCATAGGATAATAAATCCTCTAAAAATTCCGTTCTATATCTATTTTCAACTTCCTTAATAGATAACTTTTTTAATATTTCAAGGGCCATGGTTGTTGATGCCCTCTCAATAACAGATAAATCAAACCCACCTAAAGGTGTATTAACAGCCCAAGCAAATATATGACCATAAACATTATTTCTGACCACTATAGGCATAACCATTCTAGTTATATATTTGCCATTTATTAAGAATTTATCCTCACTAAATTTTCTCTCAAGTTGCCTTTTAAACTTAGGATCTGCAAACTTTTTGGAATCATTTAACAGTATATCCTTTGTATCTTCATCTATTTCGCCAAATTGAGGTATTGTTTTATTAGGCCACTGTAATTCAATTAATATTGGATTTTTTATATTTTCATATATTATTTGTCCAATCTTACTTACACTTGAGCCTAAAAGCATTGCATTCATAAACTCTTCATGTACCCTTTCAACCTTCTTTAAAAGCTTAGCCTGCTTATTAAATATTTCTTGAAATATAGGGGTCATAATATCGGAAAAGGGTATGTCATAGTAAATATCTATTATGGGAAAGTTCAAACCATCGGCTAAGTCTAGTATTTCCTTCGGTATGGTTTCTAAATGAGGAGATATTTTTATTCCTATACCGGCTAAATTTTTACTGGCACATTCTTTAATCAGCTTTTTTTGTTCAGATATATCTGCTTTTTTAAATGCATATCCGGTGGTTAATAAAAGTTCTCCTTCATCAACCCAGTCCAATATATCTGGATCCGCCATTATATTTACCTTTGATATTGTGTTTCTAATCCCTTTATACCCTGCAATTATTTTACAATTTTCCATAACTTCCATGTTCATGATATCTTCAATAGTTATACCATTTTGTCTAACCATATAAACCTACTCCTTCTTAAGGACATAATATATATCTATCGTTATAAACGACATTTTTTGATAATTTTATTTATTTTTTTACACTACTATTGTATCAAAAGTTACAAAACTATCAAAGGAAAATATAAATTTTCTTTTTAAAGTTATAAATAGTAAGATATGTATATAGAGTAGGAGGTAGATAATTAATTTATCTACCGGCCTCTCACACCACCGTACGTACCGTTCGGTATACGGCGGTTCACTAAGACAATCTGAATTTTTCATACTGTGAAGATAAACTTGTAAA
>NZ_JBAKFX010000044.1:0-33747 GCF_037577855.1 Dethiothermospora halolimnae
TGCTAAACTACGGGTATAGGTTTAAAACCTCCCAGGAGGGATACGTCTATCCTCTATTCAAGAGATATTATATTATGAATTAGCAAGTTAGACCACCTTGCTAGAAATTTGATAGATAATAAAAAAAATAAGATAAGTTTTGTATTAAAAGGTTATTTAAGAATATGAATATTGAAGTTATTTTTAGTGAGAATGTTTGGTAGAAAAGAACTTTATTTTCTATCAAATGTTCTAACTATATTATACGAGGAGGGATTTTATATGGGATACTCAATTGAACTATATTTTAATAAAGATTTCGAGGAGATTTTAAAATCATATTGGAAGGAGTTATATGACAAAGGAATATGTGATTTTATGTATAAAGAAGCTGGTAGACCTCACTTAGCACTATTAGTTTTTGATGATAAAGTTGATGAGGGAAAATTGACAGAGGTATATAAGCTGTTTAGCAATGAAATTCAAAAATTTTCATTATATATGGCAAGTATAGGTGTATTCCCTAGTAGTGGTGGAGTTTCATTTATTAAACCAAAAGTAACAAATGAACTATTGGACTTACATAAAAAGCTATATAAAATAGCAGTTAACAGTGGATTAGATTCAAATATAGATGAACTATATAAGCCTAATTTATGGGTACCCCATTGTACCATGACAATTGGTATTGATAATGATAGATTAATGAAGGGACTTAGTTTATTAGTTAATAGGTTTAAAGTAATGGAGGGAAAGGTTGAAAGTATAGCCTTAACAAGGTTTTATCCCTTAGATATAAAGTATATTAGACAAATATAACTGAGAAAACTTTTTCTGTCAATTGATAAGTTCTATAATGCTTGGATAAAATTACAAAGATTTGGGATTAGTTATGGTGAAACGTACCATAAGTAACGGCGGTTTTGAAGTAGAAGCATTATAGATGCTGGGTTATAGTAGATGCTTAATTTAATTATGAAATAAGTAAATCAATGACAAAAATTTGTTAAGGGGGAAGAACTAGCATGTTAGATTTCGATATTAACTATCCATCACCAGAACATAAGAATTACTTAGAAAGTATGTATAAATATTGCCAAAAAAATAATGTATCAATTTTACTCAAGGGTTCTTTATCCAACAAGACAGCAACTAAATATTCAGACATTGATTTAATATTATTGGGAATAGATATTGACAATAAAATTGATGAGTTAATAACAGTACATGGAAAACCTGTAATGACTAACTTTACTACCAATCCAAAAGGTATAATAGTTCTAGTTCATAAAGATGGAATCTGTATTGATATGGATATTAGAAAAACTATCTCTTATAAAGAATTGGAAGAAAGTATAGTTTTATTAGATATTAATGAAGATTTTGTAGTGAGTGAAGATAATATTGTAAGATGTGAAGTTAATTCTAGATTATTACCTGATAGGTCCAATTGGTATAGAATACTAAGACTAGTGCATAGAGGTACTATAAAATATCTATCAAGTAAAACTCAAAGTGCAATGAACTTATTGTCAGAGACAAAAGAAAGTTTAGGTGAATTAGAAATTTATAACCTAGAATTTAAAGATAATTTTGAAGATGATATTCAAATTATATTCTATGAAATATGTAAGAGATTTAAAGTCAGTAATGGTATTAAACTTCTATTTAATGGTTTATTCAGAGAGTTCTAATGAAGAGGTCTAAGGTATATTATTTTAGATGCAAATTTAATTAAACCAATACCACGTTAACATATATTTAAATAACCGCCGATAACAAAGCTACGGAGAACCGTATCACAAATGACGGCAGTTTCATATGTAATTTAATGGATATTTACTGTCCGTAAGTCAGGATGATTAGTAGTCTATTTGATTTAGAATTAAACATTTAAAAAAGATTTTAATATCATATGAAATTGATAAGAAATAAATAAAAGAATGAAGTGACTATGTGTATAAAACTTTATAAACATACTTTAAAATTATTTTTAGAGAAGGTTGGATATAACTATGACAAAACAATATCTAAATAACTTTATACCGACTCAGGGAGAAAAATTATGGTCTAACATAAAACAACAAAGTACAATATACAGAGAATATTATCCTATTAGGGAACTTCAACCTTATATAGTCTGTTATTGGATTTCTAAAACAATCAATACTAGAAATGAAGTTATTACAAGTAGAGTTATACCCGATGGATGCATGGATATTGTGTTTGATATAGAAGAAATAAGTAAAGGCAAATGTGGGTCAGTATGTGGATTAATGACTAAATTTTCAGAAGAGAAAGTTAAGGGCACAAATGAGTTTCTAGGAGTTCGTTTCTGGCCTGGAGGGATAGTTCCATTTCTTAAAATTTCAGCAAATGATTTTACAGATAAGTTGGTTTTATTGGATGATATTTTAGGAAAAGTTGCTTTTGAGATAAGTGAAAGGTTATATTTTGCAGAAACATTAAATGAGAAATTAATGATTATTGAAGCAGAATTAGTAAAATTGCTAGTAAAAGCTGGTTTATCAAATGAATTAATGATAAGTGCATTATATAAAATCTACAAACATAAAGGAATAATATCTATTAAAAACTTATCACAAGAAATGAATATAAGTCAAAGACAACTATCTAGAAAGTTTCAAAACTGGATAGGTACAAACCCAAAGACATTTATAAATATCATACGTTTTCAAAACATAATTAAACAACTAAATGAAGCTACAAATATAAACTTTCAAGATGTGGTATTTGAAAACGGATATTATGACCAAGCTCATTTTATTAAGGACTTTAAGGCTTTTTATGGAAAAACTCCTGGAAGATTATAATACGAATGTCCACTTTTTACAATACAATAGTAAGTATTAGTATTAAAATAGAAAGAAAATATTGAGGAGGACTAATAATGAATCTAACGAATTGTTGTATTATAACGAATGACGTCAAGAGGCTAAGTGAGTTTTATGAAAAGGTTTTACAAATTCAAGCAGAGTTTTATGGAGAAGATTATGCTGTATTTAGAGTTGGAGATAATATGTTATCGGTCTTTGATTTGAAAGCCCACGAAAGTATAGCTCCAGGTTCAGCTCAAGCTGAATCAAATAAAAGTATAATTCTAGAATTCAATGTTGAAAATGTTGATGAAGAATATGAACGACTAAAGGAGATGAATATTGACTGGGTGAAAGAACCAACAATACAACCTTGGGGAAGTCGTTCTTTCTATTTACGTGACATTGATGGAAATATAATCAGTTTTTATACACATATAAAGTAGAAGTGCTTGAAATAAACTTTATGAAAGAGAGTGAGACTATTGAAAGTGTTAAGAGCTAAGGATTTTGAAAAGGCTTCACAGTCCATTAAAAGGTATGCTAGACCATTAGAAAATGCAATATTCCACCACTATTTCTTTAATGGATCAGAGGATAGAATAGTAAATGAATTAAAAAAATATTAAAATGAAGATGGGGGTTTTGGACATGGAATAGAATCAGATTTTAGCTTGCCCCACTCTTCGCCAATGGCTACATCTATGGGAATTAGACTTTTATCTGAAATTGATAGTCTAGAAGAAGCAAAAGAAATGATAGTGTCAGCTATAGGATATTTGGAATCATCCTTTAATAGCAATAGAAATGGATGGTATGCAGTTCCAAAGGAAGTAAATGATTTTCCTCATGCTCCTAGGTGGCATTATGATGAAGATAATGAAATGACAATAATAGATAAAAGTTGGGGTAATCCTTCTGCTGAGATATTAGCATATTTATATATGTATAAAGAAAATGTTAAAAAATTAGATGTAGACAAATTAATAGAATATGCTATTAACTATATAGAAAATAAACAAGTATTTAACTCTGCTTTTGAACTATATTGTTATATAAAATTATATAAAGTATTGTCTGAGAGATTACAAAAAGAGATTAGAGAAAGAAATATCAGCATCTATTGAACAGGTTATTGTATATGATATAGAAAGATGGTATGAATATGTACCAACACCAATAGATTTTGTGAATGGTTTAAATAGTTATAGATTTAGCATTTCAGAATCTAAATAATATATAAACTTGAAATTATATTGACGTAATTATGTATTTAATGTAATATATAACCATAACAATATGATTATGAAAGGTGGAATGCTATCCGGCAACACTTGATGTTAACAAATCAAATAACATAAGTGAAGCTCGGAGATGAAGGATAAAATCTGTAGTTGAATTTAATAGGTGAGCGATACTGTTATTGGCTAACAGTTGTTTGTTTTATCTAAATTTCAATTTGGATTTTAATCTTTTATCTCTCGGCATATATTACACCTAATTTTTAGGAGCCGTAGATTAAAGTCTATGGCTCTTTTTATTTGGAAATTTACATAATCATATTGTTATAAAAGCAAATAAGGATGAAGAGGACGATAAAAATGTAGTAATATTTAGCTGGATATTTATCCTATATATTATGAAAGGGAAGTGAGAAGAAGTGTTAAAGAAATTATTTAAATATGTAGAAAAGCCAGATGTAACCGGCAATTAGTTTTGGATAATTATTGGCAAATAACTTTACTTAAAAATTTCCAGCTATCCCCGTTTGCTATTGACATGGAGCCTCTGTGGGTATGTTTTCAAGCCCTTGCTGAAGCCCTTTAGATTAAAGGGCTTCAGCGTAAGAAGCTTATCATACCCACCCTCCATGTCAATAGTTCGCTATGCCAAACTCAGTTTTTATTTGGAAAAAATTCTCCGTTTTTATTTGCCAAAATCTCTCCCTTTTATTTTACCATTCACAATACTATGATACATTAAAATTAATAGCACTTTTATTTGCCTCTATTATACTATGGACATTTGCAGCAAAAAATCAAGCAAATATTCTTTGGTTTATTATTATTGGTAGCCTATCAATAAGGTTTATAGTAAAAAATAAGAATGTAGAGAAAAAAGATGTTTTAATAGGAGTTACTTTTGGAAGCATTTCAGTTCTTTCGAGCCCTGTGGAAGGAGTCTTTACAATCCTTGCATATATAGGTGCTACTAGTGTTTTCAAAAACAGTAATAATAAGATAATTCTTTTTAAAAAGAACAGGAATGTCTTAGGGGCATTGTCACTTATAATTGTTAATGGAGGTCTTCTAGGTGTAATAAATCTTATACTTGCAGTACTACAAAATATACAAGTTAACTTTTCTTTAAACATATACTGGGTTTTAAGAGCTTTTAATGCTGGAATAGCAGAAGAAATATTATTTAGATTTTTATTTTTTGCAGTTTGTATTAGAATTGTAAAAGATAAGCAACTTTCAAAACTTCAAAGTTTTATTATTTATCTAATTATGGTGGTACCACACACTTTAATACATTTTAATTTGGATACATTTAATTTTCAGATTGTAGTTGTTTTGTGTTTGTTATTTGGATTACCATTTGCTATTCTTCAAAGAAGAAGGGATTTATTATCTGCAATTGGAGCCCATACGATTGTTGATATAATAAGGTTTTGTGTATTTGGGGTATAGGCTTATATTATGACATAAACAATGAAAAAGTTAAAGTGTTAAGACCATCTATTCTTAAATTTTATTTTATAAATAATAAACGAAAAATGGAATTGCCGATACAATAGTTATGGTGAACCGTATCATAAATAACGGCGATTTAGGCTTATAACTAAGTTAAATCAACATATATGCAGATTTAGTATGTGATACGGTTATTAGAAAAATATAGTATATTTTGATTATATGTTTTCTAAGATTAATATTTGATTTATGGATGTCCCAAGAAACATGTTATGTCAAGGGGATGGGGTTGTTGGCACCTTTATTGTCATCAACTCTGTCCCTTGACTGTCTAACTTTGGCAATGTTAAAAAAATTGTAAATTGAACAGTATCCATAATAAATACATCATAACTATTCAACAGTAATCAATTTTTTATTGTCATATTGAAATAATTTTGGTTTAGATTGCCCTTTTTTATAAATGACTTCGAAAATAGCTTTATCTCTATTGAATGCCACACTTTCAGCATTTAAAATATTATTTAAATTGCTAACAAAAAACTTGTTGTTTTCAAAAATATAAATTTCTGTAGTAGGAATTGTACCATAGGTATTAATGAATTCCGTTTTATCATCATTATCTAAATCTTTTTCAATAATATACCCACTAAGTGTTAATAATTTATAAGGAACTTTATCTTTAATATGAAAGTAGTTTCGCTCTAATGTATGTGACCCAAATATTCCTTGAATACCAAAAACATACGAACTATTCAAATTTAAATCAAATAGTTTAATTTGATTACTATCTAAGGGGGATGGTTCAGATACTACACCTAAGTTATAATACTTATTGTTGTATTTAAGTCCTCCGTATATAGTATCTTTGTTATCAAGTGTAAAAATAAATAGATTGCCATCTTTAATATCTTTTTCTAGTAAAACATCAGAAATATCCGATTTGTTTATTAACTCAATATCGTTATTAACATTGTTGACTTGGGAAAAATCTAAATCAATATTAACATTAGAACTATCGCTTGTATTATCAATATTAGTAGGATTAATACACCCTACAAGACTTAGTGTAATGAAAAAGTAAAGTAAACAAAATAAGCGTCTCATATTTTAGAATCCTCCTTTGAATTATATACTAGTATATAACCTAGACTTAATTTTATACAATTTAATTGATATTCATATTTGGTATGATATTATATAAATATAGAAAATTTCAAGGAGCGTGATTTTATGAATTTTGGGTTCGTAATGCATGAAAAAGATGCAAAACTCTGTACAAAGTCTGTAAGTATGCCTAGGGCGATAATTTGTACAGAGACATATATATTCGCCTAGATTTATTAGTAATTACATATATACAGGCTTTGTTTCCTAAGAGTAAAATAAATCTTAAGGAGATGAGCTTTGTGGACCATATTAATGCTAAAACAATTTTACCAGACAATTTAGTTTTAGAACTTCAAAAATACATTGAAGGTGGATATTTATATATTCCATCTAAACCACAGTCAAGGAAAAAGTGGGGAGAGAATTCAGGAAAACGCAATTATATAAAAAAGAGAAATGAACATATAGTTAATAAGTATAAAAATGGACATAACATTAACAAACTAGCTAAGGAATTTTTTCTATCGATTGATAGTATTAAGAAAATTGTATATGGTAAAAAATCATAGATTTATGGCTGCTACTCTTTTTAGGAGGGCAGCTTTTTTATATTAATAACTTTAGAATCATTAACTGCTAATCAGCAAATTTTTATTATATGTAAAAAACAATACCGAAAGTTAAATTCCCTTTTATTCTATTAACAATTAAATTAAGATTAAATATATGAGTATATATTTAGGTAATAGATAAATGGAGGAGGATTAAAATGGATATAAGAAATAAGATACATGAGTATATGAATGAATACATCAAATTATGGCCCTTTAGTGGGATAGTTACAGTAGTAAAGAGTGGAGAAGTGATATTTAATGAAAATTATGGTATGGCAAACATTGAACATAGTGTTCCAATGACAGAAAAGACAAAATTTAGGATATCCTCTTTAACAAAAGCAATTACCTGTATGGGAATAATGATTCTTAAAGAAAGAGGGATGCTTGATACTAGTGACGATATAAGAACAATCTTTCATGATTACCCTGAGCTTGACGAAGGAATAACCATTCATCATCTAATGACCCATACATCTGGACTTTCTAGTAATTTTTCAGTGGCAGACCCTTATCTTATGCTTGGTAAGCGTCTATGTACCCACGAAGAAGTATTTGATACTTTTAAAGATATGCCCCTTGAATTCGAACCAGGTAAAGGGTGGAGCTATTGTTATTTTGGATACTATTTACTAGGTGTCATAATTGAAAGAGTTTCAGGTCAGAGTTTTCGTGAGTTTATTAAGGAGAACATCTTTAAGCCTTTAGAAATGAAGGATAGCGGCCTTGATGAGTATATAGAAATTCTTCCTAACAAGGCAAGTGGATATTATGCAAGTGATGAAAATTTAATATGTTGTGACATAGACACAAAGAGTACATTTTCAGCAGGAGCTATATATTCAACTGCTGAGGATATGCTATTGTGGGATAAAGCTCTATACACTGAAAAGCTTGTATCAAAAAAGACCATGGATGAGATATTCACACCATATAAATACAATTATGGATATGGATGGATTATAGACAGAAACTTTAATCGTAAAAGAGCTAGACATAGCGGTGGAGGTAGTTGGGGGAATGGATACAATCATCAATTCCAGAGATACATAGACGATGAGATTACTATCCTTGTATTAAGTAATTATGGGTTTTCAAGTTCATTTAATATTAATGAAAACATTGGAAAAATAATATTTAATGAAGAGTATAGTATGCCATCAAGGCCAGAAGCTTTTGAGCTTGATTTAAACATCTATGATAGTTATACAGGTGTATATGAAGAAAATGGAGCAAAAATAGAAGTAAAAAGGGATAAAGAAAACTTATATTTTGTAAAAGAATTTGCAAAGCAAGGCTGTAAGTGGAAAATGCCAATATATCCAATATCAGAAAATAAATTTCATCATATGTGGATAGATCAAGAATATTCCATTGGGAAGGATGATAGTGGAGAGCTTAGATTTAATGGAATTAAGAAAATTTCTTAAAAGTATCATGATGATAAATATTAGACTAGGGTACAGTTGAGTTTCTAAGTTAACACTAGTAATATCAATATATACATAGAATTAGCATGTAATATTCTAATGATCATAAGATAAATAATTATATTGTATTTTATAATTACAAAACTATATAGAAACTAAAAAAATAGGCATTGTGACTAGAATTATGGTATATGTAAAAGAACGGAGGTTAATTAAAACATCAGAAGAAATTACAAATGGAAAGAAAATAATAAATGTTGCATTAGATTATGGTTATCAATCCCATAGTGGTTTTACAAAAGCATTTAACAATAAATTTGGATTTTCACCTTCACTTTTAAAAGCCTTTAGTTTTCAAATTAGATGTAAAAGTAAAAACTTCTTAAAATAATTATTTATAACATAATGGCATTTATAAAAAGGACTACTCCTATCTCTGAAAGGAAAGGGGTAGTTTTTTATACTGATTATTACATAATATAGTATAATGGAATAAGTGTAAAAACAACATCTTTTATAAGCTGGAAATATGATAAATTGAGTTGTACTCTATATTTTTTCTGATAGATATTTGGTAATTAATCTTTATTCAACTTATAAGCGAATTATCTCAACAGTATAGTTATTGTTTTAAATCTCCCTAAGTTATAAAATATAAATATATTATTATTAATAACATGGTGATGGAGTGGTGGATATGAGTGGTATCAAATTAACAATAGCTAAGCTGCGTAAAGAGAAGGGAATAACTCAATCTCAATTAGCAGAATATCTAGGTATATCATTTCAGTCAGTAAGCAAATGGGAGAATGGAACAACTATGCCTGATATAAATTTATTACCAAAGCTGTCAGAGTATTTTCAAGTATCGGTTGACCAGATCCTTGGGATTAAGCCATTAAGTAATAGAGAGTATAGGTCAAGAAAAACAGATAGTGGGGAACATTGGGATGATAAATTAGACTATCTGAAAAAATCAAGGATAGGTTTCTGGAATAACGATTACTTGGAGTTTTTAGTAAGCAAAGTTTGGAAAATAATTGAGCCTATTGATATTATTGATTTTGGGTGTGGTTATGGTTATCTAGGGATGGTCTTACTTCCGATTTTACCAAAGGGAAGTACATATACTGGAGTTGATATAAGTGACACTCTTCTTGAGGAAGCAAAATCAATATTCAAGTATAGTAAATATGTAACAAAGTTTATTAAAAGTGATGTTAAGGACTTTAATGTTCATGAGAAATACGATATGGCCATTTGTCAGGCCTTTTTAAGACACTTAACTAAACCAAAGGATACTTTAAAGAAAATGGTTGATTCAGTTATAGCTGGAGGTATGGTAGTTTGTATTGAAGTAAACAGAGAACTGGAAAATGCAGGCTTATATATTAAAGGAACTAAATATAATCCTGCAAATAAGACCACAATAATGAAAAAACTATGGAAGACTGAACTTGAGTCTGAGGGAAGAGACTATTTTATTGGTATGAAAATACCTTTCTATATGCAGGAGTATGGTTTAAGGAACATAGATGTCCGGTTAAATGATAAAGTGAATTTTATTAATCCATATTCTGATAAGTATTTAGTTGAGGCATTTATGAAATCAAACAATTGGAATAAAAAATTATCTGATGACCATAAAGAAAATATTATTAAACTTTTTATGAATAGAGGACTATCGAGAGCCGAAGCCGAAGTATATGTAGAATCAGAAGAAGTGATTAGAAAATACTTTATAGAGAATTATGATAATGTTTTTGCGATCAAAGCTTTTGGCTTACTAATTTCCTATGGAGTCAAGTGATAATAATGCATAAGTTCACTTCATACAATATAGGATATAAGTCTACTAATCACTGGAAATGAAGTGTGGATAATCGTATTATAAATAGAAACATACAAATTGATAAAAGGGTTTAAAAATGTTCTGTAGGGGGATGAAAAATTAATGGCAAATTGGATTACACATTTGAGAATTGTAGATAATTTATTTAAAAAGGGCATAGATTTAGATGAAAAAGGATTTGTGATTGGTAATGTTGCACCAGATTGCAATGTTGAGAATGAAGATTGGACTAAATTTACACCATCAAGGGAAGTCACCCATTGGATGAAGAAGAAGAGGGATAAACTATCTGCTGATTATGAAGGGTTTTATAATAAATATATTGAAGGCTTACAATTTGATTCATGTGAAAAGATATCTTTTCTTTTAGGATATTATTCTCATCTTATTACCGATGTTCAATTTCAGAAATTTGTTAGGGATGATGAACGAGTTAAAAATATCTTTTGTAGAGTTAAAAATAGAGAAAGTCTATATGAAAGAGTAAAGGGGTATCCAGAGAATTTTGACACATTGAAAGAGGTATTTGGTAAGCAGAATATTCTTACAGATATTCACACCCAAGAATACAATTATTTAAAGAACAATCCCAAATCAAAATATAATACTATACTAAAAAAGGTAAAAGAGTTTCCTGATTATCTTGATTATTTTCCTAAAGGGGCAATAATAAGAAAAATCGGTATTATGACAGAAGGGTTCAAATTAGAAGAAAAAAGAAAAGAGTTTATATTTTTTACAGAAAAAGAACTAAATCACTTTGTCGATGGAACTAGCAATCTAATCTATGAATTAATTAGTAATCTTAAGTTGATAAAGAATAATAGAGTTGTTAAGGTGGGGAAATATGAGTAATAAAAATTCTAGACTATATAATTATATAGATATAGATGTAACAACAGCACAAAAATTATTAGCAGAATATGACAAAAGTATTGAAATAGATAAGTTAGAGCTTATACCCCAAGGAATGAGTACAAGCAATTACATAGTATATACAAAGGATTCACAAATAAAATATTTACTTAAGATTTATCCCGAAAGTGGTGGTAACAGTCAAATAGAAGTATCGTCATACAGATATGCAAAGGAATATATTAATGTACCTAATATATATTTTTTTGATGATAGAAAAACTGTTTATAATAGAGCATATGTAATAATGGACTATATTGATGGTATTACTTTAAAAAAATATATTATTAAGAACAAAAAATTTCCTAAAGATATAGTCTATGATATAGCCAGCAGTCTAGCCTCTTTACATAATCGTGAATATGAAAGCAGAGGATTATTAAATAAAAATTTAAATATACAAGAGATTTTGCCTCCTATAAAAACATTATATAAAAAGAATTTAAATAGTTTTGCGGGTGACCATATTAATAGTGAAATAAAGAAAGATATTTTGGATTTCATTGAAGAAAATCAAGATATGTTAAAAAAAATGGACTCACAATTTGTTTATTCCCATGGAGATTTTCATCCATCTAATATTTTAATAGATAATTCAGATACTCCATGGTTTATAGATTTTGAATATAGTTTATCATCATCTAGGTATTTGGACATTGGTAAGTTTTTTAGAGATAGACCTGCTATAGATAAATATAGGACACAAGATGTATATGATAACTTCTTTAAGGGATATAATTCATCGGCAAAACAACCTTTATCTAGCGACTGGATAAAACTCGCAAGACTTATAGATATAGTTGCTATGCTAGGATTAATAAATAAGAAGAAGGTTCCTGATAAATGGGTTAAAGAAATTGAAGAATCAATAATAAAAACCATGGGGATATTAAAAGATTAAATAAAGTAGAAATTTATTACTCTGGAAGGAGAAATAATAGATGGATAAACAGACAAAATTAATAATACTAAGAGGTAATTCAGGAAGTGGCAAAACTACAACAGCCAAGGCATTACAGAAAAAAATTGGACACGGTACAATGCTAATTTCTCAAGATGTTGTTAGAAGAGAAATGTTATATGTGAAAGATGGTCCCGATACAGAAGCAAGTCAATTATTAAATGAACTTGTATTATATGGGAAAAAACATTGTAATATCATAATTTTAGAAGGTATTTTAAATTCAAAGTGGTATAGAAGACTATTTGAGAATTTAAATCATGAATTTGATAATCAAATTTTTGCATATTACTTCGATATACCCTTTGACGAAACATTAAATCGCCATAAACAGAAATCTAATGCACATGAATTTGGAGAAAAAGAAATGAGAAAATGGTGGAATGAAAAAGATTTATTAGGTATCATTCCTGAAGTATGTATATATAAAGAATCGAGTTTAGATGAAATAATAGATATTATTTATCAGGATATTATAAAGTGAAAATTTTGATTGGAGGGATGTATATGAAATTATTACAGGATATGTACAAGGATAATTATTTTCCAAATTATTTGGTGGATAAAATTAAGGGAGAAATTGATAAGTTAATTAAGTTCTGTGAAAAAGGAAATTATAATTTAGAGGGGATACAGGATGAGTTAGATAAAAGAATTCTAGCCATTAATGATCTAGAAGAAGAGTTTAATGAAAATGGAAGTGAGTTAGAAACGGTGGCAAGGGAATCTATAGCAGATACTATATATTTAGTATTAAAAAAATATAAAATAAATATAGATATAGAGACTGCTATAAGAAAAAGAATTTGGTAAAGGCAAAATAGTTTGATAAAAAACTAAAAAATTGGGCTCAATAAGTTAGGGATTTTAAATAACAATAGAGTTTTTAATTTTCTAACTTGTTGGTTTAGGCAAATAGTTGACTTGTCAACTATATTGAATTATACTTTAAATAGGTGATTAAATATGGAAAATGTATATGAAGAACTAGGAAGGTGGATCTCTATTTTATATAGGAGGTTTCAAGTCTATATTAATAATGAGTTAAAGGATTTAGATATAACATCTTCAGAATATATCTTTTTAATAAAACTTTATGAAAATGGTGAATTAAATCAAGAAGAATTATCATCCATTTATTATATTGATAAAGGGGCTACAGCTAGAAGCTTAAAAAGACTTGAAAAAAAAGGTTATATAAAGAGGTTTAAGGACAAACATGATAAAAGATCATATAAACTTGCCTTAACAGAAAAGGCTTTGTTAGTAAAAACAAGAATATATAAAACTTTAGAATCTTGGGATAAAACTATATCTGTTGATATAACCACTGAAGAACTTAAAAAAATATCATCAACATTAAAAAAAATGTCATTAAGGGCATTGGAGGAGACTAATAATATTAATAAAACTTAGTTGGTTATATTATTTTAGTATTTTTCATTAGAGGAAAAATTTAAATTGAAGTTTGTAAGGGGGGATGTTATATGAAAATTAATAAAAAGTATAAGGGAATTCTATTCTCATGTATAGCTGCAGTATTAATATCTGTTCCAATTGCTTTTTTTATGGTAATAATAAATGTAGGTTTTACTAAAGATTTTTTTAAAGCATTTATTAACTCCTCATTGGTTGGAATCGCTATATCCATTCCTTTAGCCAATGTAGCTATTCCTTTAACTGAAAAAATTGTTGGGAAACTAATAGAGAATGAGGAAAAAATAAAGAGCTAAGGGATCATGTTGACCAAAGGAGTTCTAGTGGACTATTATAAGTGAAGGCAGACATTGTTGGATAATACTTTATAAAATAAAATTTAATTAGCTAGAGTGTAAAAAAATCGCTATTATTTATGATATGGTAAACTGTATTATAAGTAATAGCGGTTTTTTTGATATATATTTTTGTGTACAACCCATCAGATTATAATGCTTTTATTAGGATTAGAACATATTTTTAACCATTTTAAATCATTTTGCAATATATAAATTCTAATTAATTTTACTCCATTTCAAACCTTTTCTTATTTTTTACATGGTTAAAGTTTTATTATTCTTTCTTTAATATTTGAAAATTTTACATAACAAAAGAACAGCTGTTTTTTCTACTTTTAATGGAAAATTGAGGTATTAAAACTTATCATTTATTTTTGTGTGGTAAAACATATGGTTTTTTAAATATTTGGAAGTAGGGCTTTGATATATGATTAAATTAGTACTGGTATAAATTGATAAAATTGTTAAACAACTATTGACAATTGTGGTTTATTACAGTAAACTATAATGCAAGAAAGGTTTATTGGAATAAACCACAACAAAAATTAATAGGGAGGGATTATAGTGGAAAATGAACTTAAGCTTTTTAATGCTGAGTATAAGTTTATGAAGCTGATATGGGAGAATGAACCAATAAAATCTACTAAGTTAGTAAAACTTAGCAATAAAAATTTAGATTGGAAAAAATCAACTACTTATACAGTATTAAGAAAATTACAAAAACGTGGCATTTTAAAAAATGAAAATACAGTGGTCACATCTATTGTAAAACATAATGAAGTGAAAAAATATGAAAGTGAAAAATTAGTTGCTAAGATTTTTAATAACTCATTGCCAAAGTTTCTAGCAACTTTTTTAGGAGGTACTAAGATTACTGAAAAAGAGGCTGAGGAACTAAAGCGAATTATAGACGAAAGTAGAGGGGAATAATGATATGAATATTAATACTATAAAAGATATATTCCTAACTATGTTAGAAATCAGTATAACAGCAACATATGTTGCTGGTATAATCATTTTGGTTAGGAGTTTATTATTTAAAAAAGTTCCTAAGAGTTTTTCTTATATTCTATGGAGTGTTCTGCTATTTCGATTAATTAGTCCTTTTTCAATATCTTCTAGTTTTAGTTTCTTTAATATTATGGATTCACCAGTGCAGAAGGCTACCGGTGGTTTTAAGTATATACCTAGAAATATAGAGGTTATGACCAATTCCCAAATGGGTCCAGAAACAAATGTTATAAGGGACTCTATAAACACATCATTACCAAAAGCAATAGATACAGCTAATTATAGCCCTTTAGAATTAATATTGTTTATAGTAGCTATTATTTGGGTTATTGGAGTTATTGGGTTTGTTTTACATAGTGTCATTAGTTATAGGAAACTAACAGCTAATTTGGGTACAGCCCTTATCTATAAATCACCAATTATTGACAAGATTAAGCTAAAACTCAAAATGAAAAGAAATATAAAAGTATATAAGTGTGATAAAATTGAGACTCCTTTTGTTTGTGGTATTGTCACACCAAAAGTTTATATTCCCACATATGTAAAGGAGGAGGAACTCACTTATATTTTGATGCATGAATTTATACATATAAAAAGATTTGACTATCTTATTAAACCATTTTCATATCTACTTTTAATATTACATTGGTTTAATCCTATTATGTGGATTTCATTTAAACTTATGACTAAAGATATGGAAATGTCCTGTGACGAAGGGGTAATGAGAAATTTAGGTAGTGATATAAAACAGGATTATTCCAACTCTTTATTGTCCTTAGCTGTTAATAACCAAAAAATATTTTATAGTAGTCCTTTAGCATTTGGAGAAAGTAATGTGAAATCGAGGATTAAAAATATTTTAAGATTTAAGAAACCTTCACATTTAATCATAGTAATACTTTTTCTTTTAATTGGATTAGTCAGTATTGTGCTAGTTACAAATCCAAAGGAAAAGGAAGAGTCTAAAAAGGAAAAATCAGAAGACACTATTTCTAGTTCAATAGATACTGGGGCGGATATTAAAGGGGAGCAGTCTTTGGAGGATTTCGATTATAACTTAGCAAAGAAAATCGTAGATAAATATAACTATAACTCCTATATAATATATTCAAAAAAAACTGAAAAAGCCCAGTTATTATTATATAATAGACGAAAAAATACCGATAACTTATGGGCATTGATGGTGACTATAGATGGTAACCTTAAAGTGAAAAAAGAAGAAAAAATAGCATTGCCAAAGGAACTTGAAGGTTTTAATTTCTCTTTTAAAAAAGGAGATTATAGTAAAGATAAGTATTTATTGGGTATTAGATATGTCATTAATAAAGAAGAAGGTAAAATATATTCTGATTTAATCTCTATTCCACGAAACCAATTAAACTCAATAGACATTCTACAGTCCTATAAATTGGGGGAGGGGGCTCAATCCACTATTCCAACTATAATTGATTTTTCAATTGAATTAATAGGAGATTATATTGTATATCAGGATAGAGACTCATACTGGAAGGTGCAAGATTTAAGAAGTAAACAAGTTTATACAAGCGATGAAAATAATGAGCTTTTGGATATAGCTAAACCTTATTATAAAGCTGTTGGTAGGTATATTTACATTTTGAAGTACACAGCCGATAATTCAATATTAGCCTTTGATACATATATAGAAGAATTTGTTTTATTAGAAAACGTGGATGTTGATGATATAGAAGAAAATGGTGAGAAGTCAATAGAATCTAATGTAGATATTAAATCAGATTCCATTTCCTACACCAATGAAACATATAAGTTTACAATTGATTTGCCCAAAGAATGGGAAAATAAGTATGGAGTAAAGGAAGGCGATGACTTTGTTACATTTTTTTATTCACAATATAGATATGGTGATGGTTCATATCAAGATTTCTTCACTATAGCTATTATGACTGAGAAACAATACCAAAAAGAAGTAAACAATCCACCTATGACTGGACAACTACTTGCTAAAAAAGATGGAAATGTATATGTTATTTATACACCCCTTGATGTAGGTATTGACGATGAAGCTAAATTAAAGGAATATAGTGACTTATTCTTGACACACTCTGAGAATAAAAAAATATTTAAATTAATAAAGTGACTATCTCCATATTTTATAATGACTACCCATAACATAAAAGAAGGTCTTGAAGACTTTGATGAAGTGATGTTTACATATAATAGATAAATAGCTAAAAATAAGTATACAATGACATAAATGGTTTTAAACTAATTATATCTACTGATAAAAAACTATGGAAAATTAATTGGATTAGTGCTATAATCGTTGTATAAAAATATAATTTAATACATAGTTGTAAATAAATATAAAGAATAGGTTGTATGTGTATAATAAAAAGACAAATTAATAAATTATAAAATAACAGGGGGGATTGTTATGGAATTTAGAATAATATCATTACCACCATTCAAGGCAGCATCATCTGGTATAGATAAAGAATTTGATTTTTCTTCAAATGGTATCTTAGGAAAGTTTGATAAGTATTTTTCTGAAATAAAACTATCTGAAAGAGATAGTTTTATACCTAGAGACTTTTTGTTTTTTGATGAAGAAGGACAAGGAATGGTATGGTGGTGGGCATTAACCGAGGATATGGATGATGGTAACAATGAAGTGGTTGACTTCGAAGGGGGATACTATATAACTTATGTTTATAAAGACGGGGATGAAGAAACAAATGGTAAGTTATATAATAGGGCCTTGGAATATATTAAGAATTCTGATATTTTAGAACTGGATATTCATAAAAATCATTATGCTATGGGACATATTATTACACCACCAGAGATTATAGAAGCACAAGGATGGGCACAAATGGAAACATTTATCCCAGTTAAGTTAAAAGGAGATTCTATCATATAATGCAAATCAAAGTATATTTTTTAATAAAATTGTAGGAGAAATATTAAAATAGGTGAATCACTGGTTTTTGATTTTTTAACATATCAGGAGCTTGAACAGAGAAAGATGTTTTTTTATGCTGAGATGAATACTAATAGACAGTTATACGTTTACAAGGAAATTGAGGTATATAGCTTTTGAATAAAATCAGTAGACTTAATAGTCTGCTGATTTTTAATATAAATATGGTTTTGAGAATGTAACTATGTTTTCAGACTTTATTAGAAGATGTTTCTTTTATGTAGAGAAAATAAGAAACTGTAGAGTGGTACAAATAAAAAAGGATGAGATGGAAATTTATTATGTATATTTTCATGTATAACACATGTGAGACAAAGAGCAGTTTAGCATCCACAGTTCATTGACTCATGATTATAAATGAAGTAAAATTAGTCATAAAGCAGTAAAATTATATATAGGAGATTGATATGGTTAAAATATTTTTAATAGAAGACGATTATACAATTACTTTGGGAATAAAGTCATTTTTAAGGAAAAATAACTTTAAGGTTATTCACGCAGAAAATATAGAAGAGGGTAAAAAGCTTTTTGATATTGATATTGACTTAATATTACTGGATTTAAATCTTCCCGATGGCATTGGATATGAGTTTTGCCGTTATGTAAAAGCAATTAAAGATATTCCTGTTATTTTTATTACTGTAAGGGATGAAGAAGGTGATATAGTAAAAGGGCTTGATATGGGGGCAGACGACTATATTACAAAACCATTTAAATTCAGTGTTTTACTCTCTCGTATTAATGCTGTTTTAAGGAGAACTAAAAGGCAAAATTTTGAAGATGAGGTTTTAAGATGTAAGGATATTAAAATAATTAAATCCCAAACAAAGGTATATAAAAATGACTGTAAAATATCACTGACAGTTAGGGAATATAACTTACTTTTACTATTATTAGAAAATAAAAATCGCACTTTAACACGAGATGTTTTATTAGACAAGCTTTGGGATGCCAATAGAGAGTTTGTAAACGATAATACATTATCTGTCTCAATAAAGAGGTTAAGAGAAAAACTTGGAGATGCTTCTGTTATTAAAACAGTAAGAGGACTGGGATACAAAGTGGAGGATTAGACTTTAAAATGTATAAGAAAAAGAAAACTATGATATGGGTAATTATTTGTTTTTTATGTGTAATAATTTTTTGTACTTTATTTGGTGTATTCATTTATAGAGGAACAGAAAGGATCTTTTATGAAAAAACTGCACAACTTATAGCTTCTTCAACTAAGGTTTACCCTGATTTAGAACAAGTTTTAGTATCATCACTTAAAGATATTAATGTTGAAGAAATTGATATAGGAAAAGAAATACTAGATAGATATGGATATGGGGAAGGATTTTCCCACATTTTTTATAACCCTCAAAACTTTAAAAAATTAATAATAGGTGCTTTAGTTTTGATTATTTCCTTTATTTGTTGCTTTGGAGGATTATTGGCATGGCTTAACAGAAAAAAGTTGAAGGGAATCGATGATTTAGCAGCATATCTTTATAATATCAACGATGGAAATTATAGAATAAAGCCTAAAACTAAAGAGGATGAATTTTCAATTTTGGAAGACGAATTATACAAGACGGTTGTTATGCTTAGAGAAAGGGAAGAAAGGGAAAGAAAAGAAAAAGAAAACCTAACAGACAATCTTGCTGATATATCACATCAACTTAAAACCCCCCTTACATCTATGTCTCTGATGATTGAGTTACTAGAAGATAGTAGTATGAATAGAGACGAAGCTTTATATATAGAAAGAATCTCTGCTCAAATTAACCGTCTAAATCATTTAGTTTCTGCTTTATTAACCCTTTCTAAGCTAGATGCTGGAACATTAATATTAGAACGAAAGTCAGTAAATGTTTATGAAATGATTTGTAGTGCCGTAGAACCATTAACTTTGATAATAGAAAAAAACAATCAGAGTCTTTATATTGAAGATAATACCGTTGTAACTTATATGGGGGATTTTTATTGGAGTAATGAAGCCATATTAAACATTGTTAAAAATTGTTTAGAACATACACCCTCAGGTGGAAAGATATCTATTAAATATAATCAAAATCCTATTTGCACGAAGATTATTATTGAAGATAATGGAGAAGGCTTTAATAAAAAAGACATTCCCCACTTATTTACCAGATTCTATAAGGGAAAAAATTCCTCTAAAGATAGTATAGGTATAGGACTTGCCCTTGCTAAGTCCATTATCAAGAAACAAAATGGAGAAATTGTTGGTGAGAATAAAAAAACAGGGGGAGCAAGATTCATTATTAAGTTTTATTCAAAATAATTTAACAGTGTCACTAAAATGTCACTTACCAAATGTACAATAAAGTTATTAAGGAAAGGAGTGAACACTGTGAAAATATTGAGAACAGAAAACTTAACTAAAACCTATGGTAAAGGAGCTACAAAAGTCACTGCATTAGACAATTTGAATTTCAATGTAAATAAAGGGGAATTTGTTTCTATTATTGGAGCAAGTGGTTCGGGAAAATCTACCCTTTTACATATGCTAGGTGGGGTAGACCGTCCTACAAAAGGAAAAGTCTTTATAGAAGATGTAGATATTTCCCTTATGAATGAGACGGAACTTGCTTTATTTAGGCGTCGAAAAGTGGGACTGATTTATCAATTTTATAACCTTATTCCCACTCTAAATGTAAAAAAGAATATTCTATTGCCTATGTTACTAGATGGTAAAAAGGTTGATAGAAAACATTTTGACGAAATTGTAAAAATGCTTGGATTAAAGAATAGGCTTAATCATTTTCCAAACGAGCTTTCAGGAGGTCAACAACAAAGAGTTGCTATTGGACGTGCTCTGATTTATAGACCGGCTATTGTTTTAGCAGATGAACCAACAGGAAATCTTGATAGAAAAAATTCTGAAGGAATACTTGATATGTTAAAAATATCAAACAAAGAATATAAACAGACTATTTTATTAATCACCCATGATGAAAAAATCTCTCTACAGGGAGATAGGATTATTGCTATAGAAGATGGTAAAATCCTTTCAGATGAGGTGATTAGTAGATGAAAGTTATACTGGAATATACATTTCACCATTTAAAAAAGAATAAGAGATATACTATTTCTATAATGGTTGCTATATTAATTGCTTCCATACTTCTTTGTTCATTGTCCATTTTGGTACATAGCTTATGGAAATCTAAAGTAAAATCCACAATAAAAAATACAGGTCATTGGCACGGAGAGTTATTTGATTGTATTAGAGGAGATAAATTAAAATATGTGACTGGAAACCCAAATGTAGAAACTACCATGATTAAGGGAGAGTGGACTACTGCCAGACTTTCTAATACAAAACGTCCATATCTGTTAATGAGAGATTTAGGTAGAAACTATTGGAGGGATATGAACGAAAAAAATGCACTTTTAGAGGGTAGACTTCCTAGAAAAAATGGAGAGATAGCTGTATCAAAACTATTTTTTTCCGATAATCCTTCTTATAAAATTGGTGATAGACTAGATATTCCTATTGGCACTCGTATGTTAGGAGATACTAAAATTCATACAGACAATCAGAGACATAAAGGAGAAACTTTTAAAGTTAAGGGAAATAAAGCATATACCATTGTAGGGAAGTTGGATATAGCATCGCCTACTGCATATCCTGGATATATAACCATGGGTTATTTAGACCGTTCTAGAATTGAGGCTAATGATAGTTTAGTAGTTTATATGCGTATGAAAAACCCACGTAAAGTTTATGAAACATTACCAGAAATAGCTGAGGCTGTAGGCTTTAAAAAGGACGAATATGGAAAATATCTAATTAAATATAATAAATATTTATTAGGTCTATATGGCATAAGGGATAAAGGTGACTTTAGTCCCAGTTCCATGATAACACCATTAATATTTATATTAACTACATTGCTGGTTATAGCTGCTTTTGTTCTTATTATTTATAATGGATTTTCTTTATCTGCTAATGCTAGAATGAAACAATTGGGTATATTAAAAAGCATAGGAGCAACACCAGAGCAAATTAAAAATTCTGTCATGTTTGAAGGGCTCATACTAAGTGTTTTTCCAATACCAGCGGGTATAATTATAGGGTATTTATTTAGTAACATGGTTGTATACAAAATAAATGAAATCCTTACTGTAATAGAAGGCTATACCAATATTAAAGTTACCTTCTCATGGCTTGTAATAGTTTTTGCTGTTATTATAGCATTGATTACAGTATTAATATCAGCCTATATTCCGGCAAGAAAGGTTTCAAAATTACTTACTATAGAAGCAATAAGGCAAAATAACATTTCAAGAAATATAAGAAAAAAAATATCCAACGAAATTATCAAAAAAGTACTAGGCATAGAAGGGGAAGTAGCAATAAGTCAATTTACTTTCCATAAAAAGACCTTTCGTACTGCTATAATATCTCTTGCTATATGTTTTATTCTTATATCTGGATATTTATCTATAATGAAGATAGGTGATTTAAGAGTGTCATTGGATACTGGGGATATGTACTATGATATGAGTGTGAATTTAAACATTAACTATGAACCAGAGGAGGAGATGATAGATAAAATTCGAACTTTACCACAGATAAAAGATAGTACCATTGTAAGGAGAGTTCGTACTTCAACTTATGTTGAAAGTGAAAAAGAGTCAGAGGCCTTTGCTAGTGTAGGAGGATTTGAAGAGGTTAAATTAAACAAATACAATATTTTAAAAAGAGATGGAAAGTACAGAATTACTGGAAATATAATAGGATTAGATGATGAAGATTTTAGAGAATATTGTGAAGAGATTGGGGTAGATTATAAAGAATATTATGAAGAAGGGTTACCAAAAGGGGTTCTATTTAATAGTACATATTATAAGGACGATGACTCTTCGAAAAATCTAGAAAAAATCCCATTATTAAAGGTACAACCGGGAGATAAATTTCTTTTACAGGAGAAACTTTGGGATGATATGAAAACGGATAATAAATTTAATATTAAAGTAGGATACATTACTGATGTTTCTCCCCACAAGGATTTTAGATTAAATAGATATAGTTTAGCTTTTATAGTTCCTATGGAAGTTTATGAAAACATTGTTTCAGATTTTATGCCTAGTCGTGCACTTGCCTATCAGAGAATGAAGATTTATCTATTAATTGGCAATGAAAATAGTCCCAAAGTAAGAGAACAGTTAGAAGAAATTTGTGGAACCTATCTTGGGAGTGAAGATTTTCATATATGGAGTAGGTTAGAGAATGAAATAAATGATGGGCTAGTTAAACAGGCTATAAAGATAACATGTTTTGCTATAGCATTGATGTTTGGCGTAATCGGCATATCAAATGCCTTTTCTACAATTTCTAACAATATAAAACTTTCCAGAAGGGAATTTGCCATGCTTCGTTCAGTAGGTATAACTCCAAGGGGGATAAATAAAATATTGGCTTTAGAAGGAGTGTTTTTTGCTTTTAAACCTATTCTTAATAGTATTCCCTTTATATTTTTAATTTGTTGGTTTGCGTTATGGGGAGCAAAAATTACATGGGCTCAATTTTTACCCGTTTTTCCATTGGGAGAAATTTTGATTTATGGAATAGTTATGATAGTAACTGTTTGGATTTCTTATAAACTTTCATCAAAATCTATTAGAGAAGATAATGTGGTAGATGTAATTAAAGACGAAACATTATAATAAATAATGGCAAATATATATACTAATTAAAAATATATCTATGGGATTATTGTTAAGGGGTTGTCTAAGGGATATTATATTTATGAGGGTAGTATAAAAAAATAATAGAAATAAAGAAATTGGATTCAAAAAAATCAGCAAATTAGTAATGCTGATTTTTTTATTTCAATTATATTAATAATGTAAAGTTACAATAGACACATTTATAACTACAGTTTTATATTATTAACGTCCTTTAAAATTTTCTCAAGCTTTTCTGTTGATGCAATCCTTTCGTTACATATTTTACTATCTAAGCAGATATCAAAACCTATTGATCTATAGTTCCCGTTATCGGTTTTGCAGATAGGTGAAACAAAAGCTACTTCATTTCCTTCATCTATGTGATTACAAAGTACACATCTACGGGAGTTGCTGGAAGCATGATTTATAATTCTACATTTCATACCTAAAAGATTGCCATTCATGTTGTAAGCCACAAATAATTTTCTAGTGGATTTATCAACCCAACCCAAGTATACCTTTTTTTCACTTAATATATCTTGACTTGGTAATTTTAATTTTTTTTCCTTTTTAAACAGTCTTTTAATTTGTCCAGTTGTAATGTTTGGCATTCCATAGACATATTTATTTAACTGGTCTAAGTATTTATTAATCTGTATATCAATGTGTAAATGATCATCTATTTCCCTTATATCAAGCAATCCTTTTTCTTCTTTAGATAGGTTTGTAAAAATATTGAATATTTCTTCTTTTATGTATGCTTTAGTAGCTTCAATAATATTAATATCTACGCAACTTTTGTAGGCATTCTTTAAATCATTTAAACGGTTTCTTATATAATTATACTCATGTTTTTTTATAAAAGCTTTCATAAAATCAAGCACTCCTTTTTTAACTTGTGTTACTATCTTTATTTATATAAATAATACCACAATAATAATAGTTTTATTTTGTCATCGGATATATACTAATATCTTAACCAAAAGTAAAAATAACCATTTTAAATTAGAACGTAATGTATGTTAGGGAGCATTTAGCTTAAATATTGTACTGGGAATAAAAACTTTACATTATGTAGATATACTAAGATTATAACATAGGCAAAATTAAGCATTCAATTACATAAATATTTCTGTATTGATTATGTCCATAGAGAGTTTCAGATACTTAGTTGAAAACAATAAAATATAAAGTGATATATAAATAGAAAAAGACTATAATGCAAATTACTGCAGAATAGTCTCTTATGCTTTATCGTAAAATATTCAAAATATAAATAACTAAATTATTATTTGTTTTTTCTAACTTCCAATAATGAATCAATTATTTTCCTTGCAAAACTTAGATTATAATCTGGTATGTGGGGTAAATCATCCAATGGAAACCAATCAGCTGCTTCTATTTCATTATTGTCAATTTCTATTTCCCCAGATGAATACTCAGCTATAAATCCAATCATAATTTTGTTAGGAAAAGGCCAGGGGTGACTACCGAAATATCTAATGTTCTTTATATTAATTCCAACTTCTTCCTTTACTTCTCTTCTAACACATGTCTCGACAAATTCTCCTGGATCAAGATGTCCAGATATGAGACTATATAACTTAGGTGGAAAGTGGGGAGAACGGGCTAAAAGAATTTTATCATCCTTTAAAATGGCAACTATTATTGCTGGAGTTATTCGCGGGTAAATGATATGTCCGCAATTTGAACATTTTATATTAGTTTCTTTAGGTTTTATTTGTATTTTATTTCCACAACAACTACAATATTTATTTTTATTTAGCCAATTTATAAAATGTAAAGCACGTAAAGTAAGGAGAAACATATTTTCATCAATTTCTCCATACATTTCGCCTATGTGTCTAAAAAATAAATCTTTAATAATCTTTTCAGTAAGAACATTTGCAGCATAGTAATCATCTTCATTTAATGTTCCTATGTAGATAATATTCGATACATTAATATCAAGTTTTTCAACTTCACTAATTGATGGGAATCGGGAGCCACCTAGTATTTTTTTAGACAAAACTTTGTCTTTATTAAATAAGAGACAATATGAATTTTTGTTTAGAGCATTAATAGAAATATCATTCATTTTATCTTCCCTCCTTTAATCATTAAAGATTTTAATTATAAAATTATTTTTTATTTGCTATTGTTTAGCATCAAGTAATAATGATTCTCCTAGGAGATTTTATGCCACAATAAGGAGTATATTTTTGATTTTATTATATTATTTTGTTATTTTAATTAATTGATAATAGTATATAAAAATTATAACATATTTTTAAATAATTACTAATTAAATTTGCTTCTAAATACTCTGAGGGATTATTATGTGGTAAAAAATTTTATACTTCTACTTAGAAATAATTTCTTTTATAATATATAGTAATAGAACTATTGTATATAAGGTGAAATTAGGATAAAAAAGTTAAGTCTATTAAAGCTTCAGTGACAAGAGAAATATGAATTAAATAAATTTATTATAGATTAAAATCCTCAAAATAGTCAGGAAATTATTATGAAAAATAGTATAATTAATTATAGGAGGTGATAAATTGTATGCTCATGAACTATTATAAAGAACTAAATACAATGGTCATTCTTATAGAAAATAATTTAAAAAATAAAATATCGTATACGGATTTGGCACAGGCTGTAGACTTTTCTATACCTCATGTAAGGGAGATATTTAGAGTAAGATTTAAAAAGCCACTGGCAAGATACATTCTGGAGAGAAAGATATCTCATATTGCATATCAATTATCTCAAAGCAACAAGTCATTAGTTGTATTGGCATTAGACTATGGTTTTGAAACATATGAGGTTTTTATACGTGCATTTAAGCATATAACTGGAATGACTCTAAGTAAGTTCCGTAAAGGTTTTGGTTCTGTAAGTATTGGATATATGTCATAGGGAGTATATGGATCTCTTATATATTATAAGAATAAGGAGGATAATGAAAAAATAGCTAATGTAAAAAACATATTTAGTGATTGTGTGATTTCTGATGTTCCTGCCGTTGATTTTGGCTATGGGGTGAGGTCTACTTTTCTAGCTTGTGGACGAGAATATAATGTAATTAAGAAAGAAGATAATACTACAAAAGAGGATTTTATTAAATTTATTATTAAGGAAATCCAAGAGGGAAGACCTTGTATAGCTTTAGGAATTGTAGGTCCACCAGAAGCATGCGTTGTTACAGTATATCGTGAGAATGGTAAAAAATTACTAAGGTTCATTGTAAATAGGCTGTACTTAATTATATAGGAAAAAATCTGTGGTGGGCCTATTTTAAAGGGTAGCACAGATTTTTTTATATCACTATTATCTGATTTTAACGAAAAAGAGGTGATTTTTTAGTCGTATACATTATAATGGGATTAATGTTATAATTAGCATGTGGACAAACTTGATGGGAAATTTATAAGTGCCATTAAATCAACAATAGTTAATAAAGGAGACCAATATATGAAAATATCACATGAATGTATCCATTGTCTTGCTAGACAAGCAGTAGAAATAGCTGAAGAAGCTACAGAAAATATAACAATGCAACAGGAAATAATAAAAAAATCTTTAAAGGAACTAGGAGAAATGGATTTTAATGAAACGGCACCTGAAATAGCTTTTAGGATGCATCAGCATGCTAAGAATATTACTGGTATTAATGATCTGTATATAAGATTGAAGGAACAGTATAATGAAATTGCCAAGGAGATTTATGAAAAAATTATTGAAGAAAAATGGCTAGATAGGGCAGAAGATAGATTTGATATGGCTTGTAGACTAGCTATTGCAGGAAATATTATAGATTTTTCAGTGGGATTAAGTCTAGAACATAAAGATATTGTTAAGTCAGTTGAAGATAGTATTAAACAGGATATTTTTGGTGCTGGAACAGTTGCTTTAAGGGATGCCGTGAAAGAGGCAAAGAATATTATGTATATCGCTGACAATTCTGGTGAAATTATATTTGATAAATTTTTATTAGAAAATCTTCCCTTAGATAAAGTTACCTATGTGGTAAAGGGAGGGCCCATAGTTAATGATGCAACCATGGATGATGCAATAGGTACCGGTGTTGTAGATCTAGTCAAGGTTATTGACAATGGTCATTGTGCTCAGGGAACCATACTAGAGGACTGTTCAAGTAGATTTAACGACGAATTTGATAAAGCAGACCTTATTATAAGTAAAGGACAAGCTAATTTTGAAACGTTAAGTGATATTAAAGATAAGACTATATTCTATCTATTGAGGGCAAAATGCAGTTCAGTAGCTTCCGCTATCGGTTGTGAAAGAATGGATTATGTTCTTACAAATATTATATGAATCTAAAGATTATAAAGTAAAAAGCTGGATTGTTTATGAAAATTAATATAACTGATATATGTAGGCACTGAGCATGCTCAGTCCGGCCTTTTTATTATATAACTTTAGACGTTCATATATCTTTTACTATATAATAATACAAATTATGGAAGTGATAGATTTGGAACTAAGGGAAAAAGTAAAAAACTTACCACAAAGCCCAGGAATATATATCATGAAGGATAAGTACAATAATATTATTTATATAGGTAAATCAAAAAACTTAAAAAAAAGGGTTTCACAATATTTTCAAAAATCTAAAAATCACTCTAGGAAAATAGTAGAGATGATTCAATTTATAGAAAACATAGATCATACTATAACTGATACAGAACTTGAAGCTTTGCTACTGGAATCCAAGCTCATTAAAAAGTATAATCCAAAATATAATAGGCTTTTAAAAAATTATCAAAGGTATCCATATATTAAAGTTACTACAGAGGAAGAAGTTCCTAGGCTACTGATAGTTACAGAAAAAAACGATGATAATGCATCTTATTTTGGACCTTTTACTAATTTTAATCGTGTAAATAGAGCAGTGGATAGTATTAAGGATTATTTTAAAATAAGAAGATGTTCTATTAATAACTTTAATTCTTTGAAGACCTCATGTCTACATTATGATTTAAATACTTGTAGTGGTCCTTGTAAAGGTGAAGAAAATATTAATAAATATAGAGACAACATAAAAAGACTAATATCATTTTTAAATAATGAAGATATGTCTATAATTGAAGAGGTTAAGTCGAAGATGATTAAAGCATCAAAAAATATGGAATATAATAGGGCGGTTAAACTAAGGGATGATTTAAATGATTTAAAGTATGTGACTAGAAATTTTCAAATTATTAAAAATAGCAATAAAAATCAAAACATAATATTATTTGAAAAAATTTCTTCAGAAGAAGTAAAAGTATTTTATATTTCATCTAATAGGTTATTATACAAGGAGACAATTAAAGTTATACCAATAAATAAGAGTGTAGAGAGAATTAGAAAATCTATGGGGGAAGTTTTTAAAGAAGAAGATAATGAGATTATAGATAAGCTAAAGATTGATGAATTACATATCATATCCTATTACTTAAAAAGACAAGATATAACATATCTAGAAGTTTGTGAGCCAGTATTAAAATTTAGTACTAAAATTAAAGATAAATTACTTGAGACTATAGAATAAATAGATATCGTGCAACACAAAAAAAGGGGAGTATATAGAGTGAACAAATATATAGTAAATGTTGAGGCTGCTATTTATAAGGGAGATAAGTGGCTAATAATTCAAAGAAGTGCTAAAGAAGATCATGCACCAGGGTTACTATCTCTAGTGGGGGGGAAAGTTGAAACTAAGGAGGCCGCTTCAGAGGTATTAGAAGAAAATTTGATACGAGAAATAAGGGAAGAGGTTGATATTGAGGTCTCAAAAAAATTAACTTATGTTGAAAGTAAATCATTTATATCCGATACTAATGATAAAGTGGTTGATATTGTTTTTTTATGTATCTATAAGTCGGGGGTTCCTAGATGTGTTTCAGAAGATGAAGTAAGTAAAATATTATGGATGACCTGTGACGAGATTCAAGAAAATAATAAAGCTCCTATTTGGCTAAAGGAAAGTATATTGAAAGCTGATAAAAAAAGGAGGGAAATATGAGAGATATAAAAAAAGGTTATAAAATAATAAGATTTACACCTGATGCTACAAAATATGAAGCAAAATCAATTAGTGACTTTGATTATGCAGTGGATTATAATGAAGTGGACATACCTATGGGAAAATCTCGGATCGGTGGTCCTGTGGTAGATTTACCAAAGAATGTTGAGTATCCAACAGAACTATATTTTGTAGCCCAAATAAATCTAAATGAGTTTAAAGATTACTTTATTAATGATTATCTACCCAATAAGGGTTTTTTATATTTTTTCTGTGATGACTATATGGAAAATGGAAGAGTAATATATAGTGAATCAACTGTTGCTGAATTAAAGAGAGTAGTAAAGGAACATGATAATCAATTTTTTCAAGGATGTTTAGTTAAGGATATTTATATTGAAAGGGAAAATATAAATGAAAGATATGATGAGGAGTGGGCAAAAGAAGGTGAAAAGGTAGGATGGAATCCTTTCATAGGATTTGAAAAATCAAAATTATTTGGATTGTATAATAACTGTCAATATGAAGAAGAGGAAATAAAAGAGGAATTATCTAGTACAAAAATATTGTTGCTTCAAATAGGGGAAGACTTTACTGAAGAAGGCATATTAAGTGTAAGAATTGAAGAAAAGGATTTACTAAATAGAAAGTTTCAAAACTGTATTTTTGAATGGAGTCAGTCCTAAAGGGGGGATTTTTTATGTTTAAAGAAGATTTTAGTAAATCTATAGAATACCTTAATAAAAATGCCTGTGATGCCATTTTATTAAGGTTAAATAGAGATATATTAGAGACATCACAAGATTTCAGTACATATAAAGAAAATATAATCAAAGATAAAAAAGTTCAGACTGCTTTAAGTTGGCAGAAAAAAGATGGATACTTTGGAGACTATTTTCATGGTGGTTGGATACCTGAAAATAAAAAGATTAAAAGTTCTAAAGCTATGGAAGCAGCTCTAATATTATTACATGAGATGGGTTTTGAGGCAAAGGATGATTTCATTAGTAAAGCTTTAAAGTCACTACTCAAAAAGGATTTCAATAAGTCTTGGACATCGTGGGATATTTATTCACCTGAACAGGGGTTATATGGTGATGACTATGAGAGAGCCCTTTTATTTGCTTATTTTGGTATTGAAGATAAGGATTTTATTAAAAAAGAAATAGATAGAGCGATTAATAGTATGAAGATATTAGCTGGATTAAATGATTTAAAAGAGGCTTATTATGTTAAAAATAATCAAACATTTTATGTAAAGGGAAAAGCATTACCGGATTTATATCAATTAAAATTATTAGCTTATACAAAAAAATGGAGGAGTCATGAAAACTTAGAGATAATAAAGTCAGCGGTTGATAAACTAATAAGTTTTAGCCCATTACCTGATATATACATAATGTATAAAGGACAAAAGATAGCACCAGCGAAGCTATCAAGGCTTGATTTTAATAAGGATACTAATGATTATGATGATATAGATTGGTACCAATTTTTCAGTATGTATGAGCTTTTAGGAAGATTAGATTTGTTAAAATGTAATGAAGTATTAAAAAATAATACGGAAAAACTCATAAACTATTTAGAAGAAAACGATGGATTGTTTTTAAAACCTGTTAAACATAAGTGTTTTAAAGTATGGGGATGTTATAGTGGATTAATGCTTAGTAATAATTGGAGCAAGAAAAATAGGATATGTGATTTAACCTATAGAAGTTTAGCAATAATTAAATATTTATATGAATAAAAATTGATTATAAAATAATAATTAAGTTAAAGATATCCCCTAAATATTTTAATAGGGGGTATTTTTTGTTATTTAAAACTACACAGGTCCTCTAGTTAGATTTAAATAGATATAAAATTACATATTTATATAAAAAAGAGGAATTTTATAACAAATATATAATTTAGTATATTAGGGGGATAAGCATTTATACGTAAGTTTATTACCATCTAGGGTATATGGAAAACAAATTTTATTTTTAGATACTGCTTTAGTATTATTCAATTTAGGTTTGTTTATAACGTTTATAGTATTCGATATAAAGGGGAGAGAAGTATAGTATGAGTAGAAAAAATTCATTTTATAAAGTGGACTTAGATATAGATGTCAAGCAACAATTTATTAAAGTTGAAATGGAGTTATATTACCCTATTTTACAAAACAAGACTGATACAATTGAATTTATGTTACATAGGGATTTAAAAGTTAAAGAATTAAATGGAGATGAAATTAGAAGTTATACTTTTAATACTATATCAAATCAAATGTTGCCTGAAGCAGGCAACTTAAAGGTTAATCTTAAAGGAACTATGAAAAAAGGAGAATTAATTAAAATAAGGTTATTATATGAAGGTCAGTTGGGAGTACTTCAGCCATATGGTGATAATAGATTGACTGAAGACTGGATTGAAATGGGATTATATTTCCCCTGGTTTCCACTAAATTTTCAGCAAGTTAGCAGTCATAATATAATCTATGATATAAAAGTAAAAATTGATGAAGGATATAAAGTTTTTGGTATGGGAGAGGTTATAAAGAAAAATGATCATTGGACTATGGTAAAGTATACTCCAACTAATGATATTATAATAATGGCATCAAGGGATATAAAAGTGGAATCCATAGAAGATGAAGATTTCATATTAAATATATATTACGATAAAAACAGCGAAGTAATAAATAAATATGGATTATGGATATTAAGTAAGTATAAAGAATGGTTTGGAACAACAAAGGAAAAAAATATGTCTGTGGTATTTGCTAAAGGAGGAGCCTATGCTCGAAAGGGATTTGTAGTTTTGGAAAAATACAAATTAGAAAGTAATGATTATAATGAGATAGATTATTTTACTAATATGTTAGGTCATGAATTTGCCCACTTATGGTGGTCCAATGCTCCAGCGGATACTTGGGAGTCCTGGATAGATGAAGCTTTTGCCGAGTACAGTGCCCTTAGAGTCTTAAGAGAGAAATTTGGAGAAGAGGAATTTAAAAAGGCCATAAAAATTAGAGAAAATAGAAGCAATAATACACCTCCTATTAAAAACTTAGATATGAGTTATGAAAAAAGGAAGGTAGTTATATATGATAAAGGTAGCTTACTTTTATATAAGTTAGAAGAGGAATTAGGAGAAGAGAACTTTCTAAAATTATTAAAAGAAATTAATAATAAAAGGGTGAGTAATACAGAAGAATTTTTAGATATTTTAACTAAGTTATTTGAAGAAGATATAACAAAAAAATTTGAAAGATTGCTAAGGGATTTTTAAAAAGGAGACTAAATATGAGCTTATATTTATCTAAATTAACTGAAGATATGGCAAAGGAAATTTGTAACTGGAAATATGATGGAGAATATAGTGTGTATAATTTGCCAGATTGGAAATATTGTGTGAAAAATAGTTTTGGAATAACAAAATCAGATAACAGGGAAAAAGAATTTTTAGCAGTAATGGATAAAGATAATAACTTATATGGACATGTAAGATTAAGGGAGGTTAATGGTAAGGTTGTTATAGGATTAGGATTAAAACCGTCTTTATGTGGTCAAGGTATGGGAAAAACATTAATGAATTTATTAGTAAAAGAATGTAATAAAAGATACCCTGATAAAAAGATAAGATTACAAGTAAGGTCCTTTAATGAAAGGGCCATAAAATGTTATAAAAAAGTGGGTTTTAAAGTTATAGATATAAAAACACAAAATACTAAAATGGGAAAAGATGAGTTTGTAGTAATGGAATATTAGAGGATTTTATTGGTAATGTAAAAAGTTCTATGAAAAACTAATGTTATGGATAATACTGGGATAAACCAGTGGAATTATACTAAGTCCACCGTAGCCGCCCTTGACAAACAGTAATCAAATGATATTTAAAATAT
>NZ_JBAKFX010000045.1:0-32589 GCF_037577855.1 Dethiothermospora halolimnae
GGTCTTAATTTTATCTTGTCAATAAAATTGTACCCTATTTTTGGGGGTGGCAAGTATTTTATATATAAATTTGTAAAAATAAAGGTTTTGTCAAGGTTTTTTGATGAAACTTTTGACAAAACCTATAAAATAAGAGGAGTGATATTATGCCCCGAACTGCCCGTAGAAAAAGTTGTGATTCCATATATCATATTATGGTTAAGAGTGTCGGAGATTCAAAGTTATTTAAGATAGATGATGATAAGGAAATGTATTTAGGTATAATAAAAAAATATCAAAATATATTTGATTTTAAGGTATATGCCTATTGTTTAATGGATAATCATGCCCATTTTATGATAGATTCTAATGGCTCAGATGTATCAAAGTTTATGCAAAGAATAAATCAGTACTATGCTCAAAGATATAATATAAGATATGAGAGAAAAGGACATCTATTTGCAGATAGATTTAGAAGTGAGATTATAGGGGAGGAAAAGTACCTTAAGGTTTGCGTTGGATATATACATAACAATTGTAAAGACATATCTGGATGGAAAGGCAAGGAAGAGAGATATCCCTATTCTAGCTTTGGAATCTATATGGGATTGGTACAAAATAAATACTGTGTATTGGATATGAGTTTTATGATGGGGATTTTCAGTCAGGACTCTCAAAAAGTCCAAAGAAGATGTAGAGACTTTATGGGAGAATATATTCAAAATAGCAATGATGAGAAGACTAAAAGACATATAGAATTTAAGGATCAAAAAACTGACTATAGAAGTGAAAGGTACATAATAGCAAGGGATTATGATCCGGATGAGGTTAAAAAGTTTGTATGCACTTATACAGGGATAGATGAAAGAACGTTAATGGAAAGGTATAAAAGGGATGGAACTGAAGGAAAAGCCATATTTATATTGCTACTAAATAGATATTGTGATATTAAAACTAAAGATATATGTGGAATAATAGGTAATATAAGTCAGTCTAGGGTGTCAACTTTATGTAGCATGGGATCTAAAATAATAGATAGTGAAATAAAGTATAAAGGAATAATTGATGAGTTTATTAATTTAAAAGTTGCATAGGTATTATTTGGATTTTTAAGAATTATATTTAATAAAAATATTATTAAAAAGAAAATATGGACAAGCTATTGAAATCGTATAAAATAATAACTATAACATATAAAGTTTAAAATATAAAAATAAAAATTAGGTAAAAAACAAGTTTTTATAATGAACTGTCCCTAGGGGTTGGGAGCTGAAATGAAAAAGAAGAAAATATGTGTAATAATTTTTATGATCATGTGTTTTATAATTTTTACTTATTCTATTTGTATTGCTTTAAGTATAAATGAATATGGCAAGTATAATAAAATGACTAAAGCAGACGCAGCCATTGTATTGGGGGCAGCTGTTTGGGGATATGAACCTTCTCCTGTTTTTAAAGCTAGAATTGATCATGGTATATGGTTATATAAAAATGGATATGTGGATAAGATTATTTTCACAGGAGGACAAGGAGAGAATGAAAAAGTAGCAGAGTCTATAGCAGCAAGGAACTATGCAGAGGACAATCTAATACAAACAAATGATATATTGATTGAAACAAAATCTAAAATAACACAAGAAAATTTATATTATGCAAAAAAGATTGCAAAAGATAACGGATTGAATAGTTTCATAATAGTTAGTGATCCTTTACATATGAAAAGAGCGATGCTAATGGCAAAAGATTATGGATTAAAATCCTATACATCTCCAACTCCTACAACTCGTTATAAGAGTTGGAAAAGTAAGGGGAGCTTTTTGCTAAGAGAAGTATATTACTATATAGGATATAGAGTGTATAGGATGTTTAATTGATAAATATTTAAAGTATAGGGATATGAAGCTGGTGAATTTTTATAAAATATCAGTTTATAAGATGAGGGGGATATAAATGAATAATGAATGTGTAAAGGTCTATGGAAATATAACAGATTTTAATGGGACACCACTATCGAAAGCGGAAGTTCGATTGACAAATGATAAGTTTGAGAATATATATAAAACTTATACAGATGATGATGGCAAGTACGAACTAAATGTGGAAAAGGGAGTATATTATGCATTTTATGCTTGTAAAGATTATAAAGTAAATTACCTTGAATACTGGGCTTGGAATGTACCTTTATTTGATAATATGGAAATAAACGCACAAATCGATGGTTTAGAAATATATTCTTTAACTGCTTTTCCAGTAAAATGGAGTTTTCCTCAGCTTATGGTATATTTTAGACCTATGAGTTTAAAGAAAGCTAAAGAACTTGAAGAATCAGGTATATGTAATTTTAAGAAGAAAAGTGTAGCGGATTCAGTTGAATTAATCGATATATGTCCTGAGTTAACCAAAAATGATATTGAAGTATTCATTAATAATAAAAAAGTCGAAGTATTTCAAATTAATAGAGTTAAGGAGTATGGTGGGGAAAATAAATACATCTATTCATATCTAATTCATGTTGGTTTAAATAATGGAACAGATAGGTATGAATATAATAAAGTTGATATCAGATTGACAGATAGAGAAACTGAAGAAAAAGGTGAAGGAAGTGTATTTTGGAAAGAAGAAAGATCAAGGGGATAAATAGGACAGGCTAAGGGACAGTTCATTATAATAAACTAAGTATAAAAATGGAGATTTTGACAATAATATCACCTATAAAATATAAGGAGTGATATTATGCCACGAACTGCCCGCAAAAAAAGTTGCGATTCTATATATCATATTATGGTTAGAAGTGTTGGAGATTCAAAGTTATTTAAAGAAAATTATGATAAGGATATGTATCTAGGTATAATAAAAAAATATCAAAAAATATTTGACTTTAAAGTATATGCTTATTGTCTAATGGATGATCATGCCCACTTCATGATAGACTCCAATGGTGCCGATGTATCAAAGTTTATGCAACGGATAAATCAGTCTTATGCCCAAAGATATAATATAAGATATGAGAGAAAAGGACATTTATTTGCTGATAGGTTTAGAAGTGAGATTATAGGGGAGGAAAAGTACCTTAAGGTTTGCTTTGGATATATACATAACAATTGTAAAGACATACCTGGATGGGAAGGCAAAGAAGAGAGATACCCTTATTCTAGTTTTGGAATCTATATGGGATTGGTACAAAATAAATATTGTGTATTGGATATGAGTTTTATGATGGGGATTTTCAGTCAGGACTCTCAAAAAGCCCAAAAAAGATGTAGGGACTTTATGGGAGAATATATTCAAAATAGCAATGACGAGAAAACTAAAAGACATATTGAGTTTAAGGACCAAAAAACTGATTATATAAGTGAGAGACACATAATAGTAAGGGAATATGACCCAGAGGATGTTAAAAAATTTGTATGTGATTATGTTGGAATTGATAAGAGGGTACTGACAGAGAGGTATAAAAGAGAGGGAACAGAAGGGAAAGCAATATTTATATTGTTTTTAAATAGGTATTGCGATGTTAAAACTAAAGATATCTGTGGTATCATAGGTAATATAAGTCAGTCTAGGGTGTCGACTTTATGTAGTATGGGATCTGGAATAATAGATACTAAAGTAAAATATAAAGGAATAATTGATGAATTTATTAAGTTAAAAGCTGCATAAAATATTATTTGAATTTTTTAATAATTAAACTTAACAAAATTATTATTAATAAAAAAATATGGACAAGCTATTGAAATTTTCTAGGGAAATAATTGTAATATATAAAATTTTAAATATAAAAATAAAAATTAAGTAAAAGACAAGTTTTTTTAATGAACTGTCCCTTAAATTAATAAAAAATAAAATTTTAAAGTGAACTGTCCCTTAGGAGGTAGAGAAAAATGAGAAAGCCTAAAATGATTATTTTTGATTATGGTCAAACTCTTGTAAATGAAAGTTCCTTTGATCCGTTAAAGGGGACTGAAGCAGTGTTATCTAAGGCCTGTAATAATCCTAGTAATGTCTCTAAAGAAATGATTCAATCTTTAGCTAATGAGTTGAATAAGGAGATTGGAAGGTATGGAGTAGATATTGATAAAGAATCAATACTAGAGGTACATACTCATATTTTTCAAAAATACCTTTATGAGTATTTTGATATCGAATTAATAAAACCCCATGAAGAAGTAGAACGTATTTTTGCCAATGGTGCTATAAGTTCTGAGGCTACAAAAAATATAAATGCTTTTTTAGCATACCTAAAGAAACAGAAGATAAGAACTGGAGTTATTAGTAATATTTCATTTAGTGGTGGATTATTAAGGGAGATAATAAGTGAACATATTCCATCCCATAATTTTGAATTTATTATAGCCAGTAGTGAGTATGTGTTTAGAAAACCCCATGAACGTATATTTGAACTTGCCCTTAGAAAAGCCAAGTTAGCTCCCTGTGATGTTTGGTATTGTGGAGATAATGGGGTGTGTGATGTTGATGGTGCAGGGAATTGTGGAATATTCCCAGTTTGGTATAAAGGGGCAATTGAAGATAGAAAGAAGATAGTTCCCAAAAAAGAATGCTTAGAGGTAATGGATTGGAATGAACTTATAGATGTATTAGATAAAGCCAAATAGGAGGAGATATAATATGGCAATGTTAAATGATATAATAGATAAATTGAATCAAAGGTTTAGGACTAGGAATAACTCTGATTACAATGAGGAAACTGGAATAACCTATGATGCAGGTAAAGATATTAAAAAGATTGGATATTGTACAAATCTTACCCCGGAGGTAGTTAATAAAGCTAATGAATTGAATGTAGACTTAATATTAACCCACCATGATGCATGGCATTTTATATATGGTTTAAAGGAAGAATGTATGGAACTATTAAAAAAATATGGGATATCCCATTATTTTAATCATTCACCATTGGATGATTGTGAATTTGGTACAAATAACAGTTTAGCTAAAGAGTTGGGACTTACTAAATTAAAGAAAGTTTCTACTCAGGATGGTTATAGTTATGGAGTAATTGGAGAGTTTGATAAAGCTATAAGTCACGGTGAATTGAGAGCTAGATTTCAAGATACATTAAAAGAAAATTCATTAAGCTGGAAATTTCACAATAAAAAAATAAAACGTGCTTTTATCTTATGTGGCGCAGGACACTTAACCAGTGATATGAAAGAAGCTGTGGAGGAAAATTGTGATGTCTATATAACTGGAGAGAAGATATTATATACGGTTCAATATGCAAAGATTCATAATATAAATGTGTTAGTTGGAAGTCATACATTTACTGAATTACCAGGGGTTAAGAGTATGGCCGAAATAGTGGTGGAGAATAATAGGGAACTAGATATGGTTTTAATCAAAGAGGATCATCTAGAAACAGCGGGGATGTTATAAGTTTTGGTATCAATATTTATTTTATCTGAAAAGGGTATATGCTATAATATAAGAAGAGGACGGTGAAATCGATGGAAAAAATACTAAACCAAATTGTAGAGAAACTAACTGATATGGATAAAAGACTTGATAATATGGATAAAAGATTTGATACAGTGGAAAAAAGACTTGATAGTATGGATAAAAGATTTGATACAGTGGAAAAGAGACTGGGTACAGTAGAAAAAAGACTTGATAGCATGGATAAAAGATTTGATACAATGGATAAAAGACTTGATACAGTAGAAAAGAGACTCAATGGAATGGAAGAAAAGATGACTGATGGGTTTAATAAAGTAAATGAAGATATAGAGAAGTTAAATAGTAGAATAACAGAAGAACATGAAATAACAAGGGAAGAAACAAAGCATGAGATTCAATATGTTCATGATAAGATTAACGATCTTAACCATGATTTTTCTACAGTTAAAATAGTTACTGCAGATAATATGAGGGCAATTGCAAAAATTCAATCAAAAAAGGATAATACTAAAATGTAATGACGAGGAAATCCTCGTTGTTTTTTTAGCTAATCTTTTAAAATTTTACATAACAAATAATATTTTATCTAAAAGTAAAAAAATTAAGTATAGTAATTATGAGAATATTTTTAAGAGGGAGGTTTTGGAAATCTTTGCAAATGAAAAAGGGAAAAAGATCATAGCTATTACAATTACGTTAGTATCCATATTAGAACTAGCTTATTTTTCAAATAAAAGCTTTAAAGACTATAGAAAGGTTTATGATATTGGATTTTTAGCTTTATTTATAGTTCAACCAATAGCTTTCATATCTTTATACAACGGAAAAAAGAGTTATTTAAAAATAAGAATGATCAGTTTTATACTACTGATGCTTATAATACCTACAGTAATTTATATTTCTTTACCAAATTATACTTACTCTGAAGGTAAAGAGATAGTTAAAAATGAGTTTGAGAGAATGGATGATATAGTATTTATCAATAAGTCTATTGATAAAAGTACTGTACCTGTAAAGGATAGTGGAAGCTTATTTGTAGATAGATCATATTATTATGAAATAAAATATGAAGGTAACAATATTTACTATATAGTTGATCCATTAAAAGGGAGAGCAATAGAGTTGGAAGAGAAGTATTGGTTAAATTAAAAAATATATTGTTATTAATCAATATTATTAAATATAAAATTGGAGGTTATGAAAGTGATAGAAACAGTTAGGGCTTTGCTTGGATATTGCCCATTCAATAATTAGCGCCAAGTATTTTGATGTTAGTATAGAGGATTACATAAAAAATTTAAGGAAGTGATAAAATGGGACATTTAAGAAAAATGATTGGTGATAACTGTTATTTATCACCGGTGGATGGTAAAGAAGCAGATAAGGTTGCCAAGTGGAGTAATGACATAGAAGTTGCCTTAAAAACAGGGGACATCTCTGATATGATTACATATGAACTACAAAAGGAATACTTAAAAAATATGAATAATAGGGGTTATGGTTTTTATATTGTAAGGAAAGAAGATGATGAAGTTATAGGTATAGCAAGACTTATGAGAGTAAATTTAATCAATAAAAATGCAATGATGGGAATGTTTATAGGTCAAAAAGATAATAGAAGCAACGGAATAGGAACGGAAGCAACAAAATTATTATTAGATTTTGGGTTTAATGTTATTAATTTAAGAAATATAATGATAGAAACTTTTTCATTTAATAAAGCAGCAATGAAAGCATGCAAGAAATGTGGCTTTAAAGAAATAGGAAGGAGAAGAAAATCTATTATATATGGAGAAAATGAGTATGATGAAGTATTTATGGATATTCTTAACGATGAATTTAAGGATTCGAAGATAAATAAGATATTAAATAAAGGTAAGGAATTTAATTAAAATGAAAAATGACAAAATTAAGTGGTTATTATGGATTAGTATTGTTATAGGGATTTTTTGATGGTAGGAATAGAATATATATTTGCAGTATTGTACTAAAGGGAAGGGGGATATAGGGTTTTATATTTAAGTGGATGAATCTTGATAATGCAGAGAGTGTTATTAAGGGATTTGTTAAGAGTAAATATATGGCAAAGTTTATTTCTAGGAGAGACTCATTAATTATTGAAGAGGCAAAACAATTAATTTAAAAAATTCATTGGGGGATGAAAAAAATGTTATATAAAAAAGATATAATTAAGATTCTTAAAGAAGTGGACTTGCCCTTAGGGGAATATTGGCTAACTTCCGGTGCAGCATTGGTAATTCATGGAGTTAAAGAGGCTACAAACGATATTGATTTAGGCTGTACTACAGAATTAATTGAAGACTTTATAGAAGAGGGTTGTAAATACGAAGTAGTAGAAGATGGTTCAAGGATAGTAGAAGTAAACGACAAAATAGAAATATTGGAAAATTGGTTTGTAGATAAAATAGAATTTATATGTGGTTTACCTGTGGGGAGTTTAGAAAGTATTAAAAAGCAAAAATCAGAGCTAGGAAGAGAAAAGGATATTAAAGATATTAGACTTATAGATGAATTTCAGGCTAAGTAAATGAATGAAATATTATTATAGAGTATATTGGAGGTGAAATATGGATATTAATGTACTTAAAGAAGTTGCTAGAGAGTTAATGATAAATAGAAAAGCACATATAGGACGGGAAAAGGGCTTTATCTATTACCATGGAGAGAGGGTTGGGAAGCTTTCTTTAAAATTAAGGGAACATATTCTTGGTGATAATTCTTCCCATGATGATATTATGGTTATTGCCTCATTATTTCATGATGTAGCCAAAGGTATAGAGCCCCATGGAAGATATGGAGCTGTTTTAGTAAAGGACATTCTTAAAGAGCATTGTACAGAAAGTGAAATAGAAAAAATTTCAGAAATAATACATTATCATACATTAAGAAAACAAGATAATAATTATTCGGAGTACATAAAAATAGTACAAGATGCAGATGTACTTGATCATTTTGGCTCAATAGAGATATGGATGAATTTTCAGTATTCTGCTTATGAAGATAAACCTATGTATAAATCATTGGAGTTTTACAAAAATGAATTTGAGTCCCATGCTAAAAAATGTAGAGATTCTCTTAATTATCAAGTGTCACGTAAAATTTTCGATGACAAAATTAAGTTTGTACATTCATTTATAGATAGATTTAAAGTGGAAACTCAAGGGGATTTTTATATAGAGATATAATAAACAGAGAGGGAGGGGGTATATTGAACTTTCGTACTATTGATATTGAGAAAGATAAGGATATGATTATTAAATTTAGAAAAGACACCTATTCTATAAGTCATGGTACAGAGGAAGGATTTGATGAAATAGCTTATTTAAATCGAATGGCAGAAAGGGTTAGTAAGTTTCCCAAGGGACAATTAATAATAGAAGAAAAAAATAAACCAATTGGTCAGATTGGTCTCTTTATTAGGGAGTATTGTGGTAGACAAATTGGTTATGTGAATCTGTATTATCTTATACCGAAATATCGGAATAGAGGTCTAGGGAGAGAGTTAGTTGATTATGGAGAAAAATTTTTTAGAAAATTAAATTTAAAAGAATATCATTTACGGGTAGATGTTGCTAATAAAAGGGCTATTAGCTTTTATACTAAGGTAGGTATGAATAAGTTAAAGGAAGAGGATAATGGGCAAAGATTGGTGATGAGAAAAAAGTTATAAATTATTTATAAAACTGATTATAACATTTGTGACTTAAGAGGGGGATAAAAACTAATGATTACAGAAGAATAGGGGGTTAAGAAAGTGGGAAAAAGATCTATAAAAATATATCAAGTTGACGGATTTACAAATAGATTGTTTAAAGGTAACCCAGCAGCAGTATGTATTTTAGATGAACCGATAGAAGATAGAATTATGCAATCAATTGCATTAGAGATGAATTTATCTGAAACTGCATTTATACTACATAAAGAAAAGAATATATTTCAATTAAGATGGTTTACACCAAAAACGGAAGTAGACTTGTGTGGACATGCTACACTTGGAGCTTCAGAGGTCCTATTTAATGGATTCAACTTAGAATATAATGATATTGTTTATGAAACAAAGAGTGGTAGACTCAAGATAAGAAAAGATACAACTGGTATAATTTTGGACTTTCCCAGTGATGAGCCTGTTTACAATAAGAGTGTAGATGTAGAAGGTTTATTAAAGGCTATGGATATACAAAATTATAAAAGAATTTTTTATGGAAAAAGAACAAATAAACTAGTATTACATATGGACAAAGAAGAAGACATAGTAAAAATAAGGCCTAATTTTGAAGATATGAAAAAACTAAACTTAAAAGATATTAAAGGAGTTGCAGTTACGGCTGAAAGCAAAGGGAAATATGACTTTACATCTAGATACTTTAATCCATGGGCTGGAGTAAACGAAGATCCAGTTACTGGCTCAGTACACACACTGTTGGCAACTTATTGGTCAGATATATTAGGAAAAAAGATATTAAATGCATATCAAGCCTCAGATAGAAGCGGTGAAATAGGACTTAGATTAAAAGGTAATAATCGATTAGAACTAATAGGTGAGGCAGTTATAGTATTAAAAGGAGAAATATATATATAGTTATATGTAAAAAAATACAATTATATAGGTACTACTAAAAACAATAAATAAAATGCAGAAGAAGGAGTATCTTAATTTATGGAAACTAAAATTGAAAAAATAAAAAATATTATGAAAAGAGAATTATCCTGTTCAGCCCATAATTTAGATCATGTTATGAGGGTACATAATATGTGCATTTTCTTATCCCATCATGAGGAAAATGTCGACTTAGATGTTTTAATTCCTGCAGCATTACTACATGATATTGCGAGGGTTATTGAGAGTAAAGATAAAAGTGGCGGAACTGACCATGCTATTTTAGGCTCAGAGATGGCTGAAGATATATTGAAAGATTTAGATTACGATGATAAAAAAATTAAAGAAATTAAGCACTGTATTATAACCCATAGATATAGGTCTGGGAATGAACCTAAAACAATTGAAGCTAAAATACTTTTTGATGCTGATAAATTAGATGTAATAGGTTCTATAGGAATCGCCCGAACCTTTATGCTTGCGGGTCAATTTGGACAAAATTTATCAAAAGATAACATGGTTGATGATTACAAGTCAACAAATACAAGTGAGAATGGAAGACTTAAAGATGTTTCCAAGCACTCTCCCTTTATGGAATATGAAGATAAGTTTAAACATGTTCCTAAAAAGTTGTATACTAAAAAGGCTAAAGAAATTGGCGAGAAAAGATTGAAAATTATGGATGATTTTTTTAAAAGCCTAGAACTAGAGATAAAAGGAATTGAATAATTCTATTAATCACATATAAAACATAAAAATTAAAAGTTTATTTAATAAACATACATATATAAGAGGGAATATTTAAAATAAGAAAGGAGCAACATACCATGAAAGAAAATTTATCAATAGAAGAAATGTTAAAAATGTCAAAATCACTTTGGGAAAATAATAAAGAAAAATGGGCCCCGATGGAGCCTAATCACGGAAAGACATTTATACTATATATGATTGAAGAAATTGGAGAAGTTATCTCAATAGTTAAGAAAAAAGGGGAAGATCAGATAATGAATGACCCCAAAGTAAGGGAACATTTTGTTGAGGAAATGTGTGATGTGTTAATGTATTATTCTGATGTATTAAATAGATTTAAGGTTAATAAAGAGGAATTTTCAAAGATTTATAAAGAAAAATATAAGAATAATATGAACAGAGATTATATTAAGGAACATGCTGAGGGTTAATCAACATAAGTTTTTAGAGGTGGTTAGATGATATTAAGTGTAAGTAGAAGAACAGATATACTGGCATTTTATTGTGATTGGTTTTTTAATAGACTAAAGGAAGGTTATGTACTAGTACGAAATCCTATGAATTATCGCCAAGTTAGTAAGATAAAGTTAACTCCTGAAGTCATTGATTGTATAGTATTCTGGACTAAAGATCCTACTAATATTATAAAAAATCTTGATAAACTCAATAAATATAATTATTATTTTCAGGTTACAATTAACCCCTATGACAAAAAGATTGAAAAAAATGTTCCCATGAAGAAAAATATAATAAAATCATTTAAGTTCCTCTCAGAGAAAATAGGAAGGGAAAAAGTTATATGGAGATATGATCCTATACTCTTAACAAAAGACATAGATATTGCTTATCATGAGAAATATTTTGAGGTATTGGCTTCGAGACTATACGGATATACGGATAAATGTGTAATTAGTTTTATTGACTTATATACTAAGATAAAAAGGAATATGAAATATATAAATCAAGAGGATATTAATTATGAGAAGATGCTGTTTATAGGAGAAAAACTATCTAAAATAGCTAGTAAATATAATATTACTATAGAATCATGTTCAGAAAAAATTAATTTATCTAGAGTAGGTATCAATCATGGAAAATGTATAGATGGAGAATTAATATCACGAATAGTTAATCAAAAACTAGAAATAAAAAAGGATAAAAATCAAAGAGAATTGTGTGGCTGTATTGCTAGTATAGATATAGGGACATATAATACATGCGATTATGGGTGCTTATATTGTTATGCAAATTTTAGTGATAAAAGCATAAAAAATAATATATTAAAACACGATATTAACTCTCCCATGCTTATAGGAAATTTGGAATCAAAAGATAAAATTACCGACAGGAAAATCAAAACATATATTGATAATCAAATTTCCTTTTCAAATATGATTTGATAATTAGAAGGCATATAGACTCCAGTTTTTTCACTTGGCGGAGCTAAAACTTGAACCAATCTCCAACCTTCCTTTACATGCTCTTGTATAACACCCATACATTCATTAAATGTATCACCTGTGTGGACCTTAAGACCTCTTTTTAACGGAACTTCCACTGATTTATATTCATACATTAGTATCACTCCTTAGAACAAAAGATTACAATAATTATACCATAATATGGTAATATGTACAATGGTATGTTATGATTAGGAGAAAGTTTAATTATAATTGTTTTATTCCTAAAAAAGATATATTAAACTATGAAATAATAATAGGTAGAAGAAGAGCAATTAAATAGAATTAATAATCTTCCCCCACACTAAGAAAATAAGGGGTTAATAAGAATGGAGAAAAGTTATTTACTTATACAATAAAAACAACTATGGTGAACTTAAACTTAGGAGGTAGTTAATGAAAAGTGTTAACATGTATGATATAGGAACTTATGTTGCAGAGATTTATGATCAAAATGAAAATTATATAGACGATGTACTTTTAATAAAAAAGCATTTAAATAATAAAAAAATCAATATATTAGAACCATTTTGTGGTACAGGAAGAATATCATTACCCTTTGCAGAGGAGGGACATGAGGTGGTTGGGATTGATAATGCAAAAGGAATGCTTGCTTTGTATGCAAAGAAAGTAAAAAATAGAAATGTTCCCTCTAATAAAGTTAAATTAATTAATAGGGATGTACTTAACTATAAATGGCCAGAGAAATTTGATTTAGTTATATTAGGTGGTAATTGCTTTTACGAATTGGCAACAAAGGAAGAACAAGAGTTGTGTATAAAAAAGGCATACAATAGTCTAAATAATGGTGGATATATTTATATAGATAATAATCATATGGAAGGTGATCTTGACCCTAGTTGGCAACAGAAGGGGATAGTAAGGAAATCTTTATGTGGTATTACAGATGATGGTTCTACTGTTGAAACAACTATGGAAACTATTTGGTATGATGTAAAGAAACGTCTAGCTAAATTCAAAAGAAGGGGAAAAGTGATAAAATCAAATGGAGAGATAATAGAGAGTCAATATATACAACAAAAACATCCAGTAAGTGCTTACGAAGTACAGTTGTGGTTAAAAAAATACAACTTTGACATTATAAAGAAATATGGTGATAGAAAGGGAGGACCCTATAGTAACGATTCTCCTAGAGCTATATTTTGGGGTCGTAAACAGTTAAAGGGACAAGCAAGGGACGGTTCATTGTATTAAATTAAACTATTTATTGACAAATAGAAAATAATTGTGATAGCATGCATTTAACAAATCATAACAATAAAAGGAGATAGTGTATGTTAATGAGGCGAGGGAGCTTATATATTATTACATTTATTATAATGATGGTTTTAGTAGTAATAATGGATAATCCTATTATTGCAGGGATAATTACATTTTCTGTGGCACTTAGTGGTTACATAGTTATTAGCTATATAAGAAGTAAAAAAGATTGAGGTTAATAGAAGAAAATTGTGATCCCCAAGCATTTATTAAGGCTACTGAGGAACAGATATCCTTAACAGGGAAAAATCCTAAAATGAATGCATATTTAAATATTGATAAATCAGCAGGATTTATTTTAATGGGTAAGTTTGAGAAGGCGAAAGAAATTATTTAAGAGTGATATATCGATACAGTCACCTGTAAATAAAAGAATGACGTTATTAATGAAATTAATTGTTGCAGAAAGACTTTTTTTTCTGAAAAAATATGAAGAAAGCAGAGAAAAGTTTAAAGAAATATTAAAGGAGAAAGTAAGTAAGCGTATATATTTAAATGTACTTTATAGATTGGCCCAAATAGATGATAAGATAGGAGATGTTTCTTCTTCAAAGGACAAATATAAGAAAATTTTAGATGAGGGAAATAAATTGTGGATAGCAGAAAAATCCAAGGAGCATTTAAGTCAAATGTTAGATGTTTTAGAATAAAGAAAACTATAGCTTTAGTGAAGGTATTATTAAAAAATATAATCAGTTTATAAGATACAACGGATAAAGTATATGAAATTTCTATAAAGAAAGTAGCAATGGTTAACCATTGCTACTTTCTTTGAACTTTGGTTACTTAGTATTTATTTTCAAATAAAGAATTAATATAGTCACCTAATTTAACTATAATTACTATAGCTTCTTCTCTAGTAATAAAATCCTTAGGATTAAAATTACTTCTTAATCCAGTGATAATTTCATTTTTATTTAAAAAGGAAATAGCTTCTTTGGATGAATTAGTTATATTTTTATAATCTCTAAATTTACTTAGATATTCCCCTTGGGTTTCATAACCAGTATCCCTAATCATATTTATCAACATAATAGCGAACTCTTCTTTGGTAATATTGTTAGTTGATGAAAATGCGTTATCGTTAGTATATCTAAATTTTTTAATTACACTTCCTTCATACATATTAAAACTATATATATTATTAAAGTAATTTTTATAAAAAGATAATAATAAGTCTATAGATTCTTTTTTTGTAAGTTTAGCTTGATAGTTTGAGTCTAAACTATAAGGAGTATATAGAATGCCCATATTAATATATTTCTTAGCCCAATTAGATGGAGTGTTAGAACCTTTTGAATCTGATTTTATTTCAAAGGAAATAACTTTTTTGTTATATTCTAAATAACCTTTAGCTGCTTGCATATCTTCTTTTACTCTACTATTCATGGTCCCATATGTATTACTTTTGTAGTTTTTAGGAAAATCAGTTAGTTCAAAAGCAGTAATTTCTAATAGATATTTTCCATTACCTAATATATTTTTTATTTCTTTATTTTCTTTATAGTCATTTTCCTTTAGGCTATAGTCATAAAAATTTGAGGTTATAGTATTATTATCCCTATTAATTATTTTAAAATTATAATACATATCTTTAGTTATATCAGATACATTATCCTTATATATACAGTTTATTCTATTGTTTGATATTATATCTCCATGGGATAAACCAATAATTTCACTGTTATAGGTATTAATATCCCCGATAATTGAAGTTTCGTTAGCTGATTTAACAGATATTAAATCATTAGTTATTGTAAAAGGGGAATTGAGTAATAAGGATAGACTTCCTATTAATAATAAGTTTTTCATAGTGACCTCCCTAGTATTTATAGATTTACTTAATATTATTTAACAAATGGAAAACTTTATTCAAAAAACTTTTGTTATTTAGATAATAAGAGGGAAAAAAAGAAAAATATAGAACATATAATAAAAGAAAGATTAATATTAAAAGTAAGGAACTGAATTTCCAAATCAATCTAAGTTTTCAGGGGGGATAAAATGTATAAAAATATTGTTAATTTATTAAGATGTCCACATTGTAAAGGTAAGTTAGAACTTGAAAGTACTAAAGTGGATGAAGAAGAAGTGTTGGAAGGAAAATTGAGCTGTGATAAAGGGTATGATTGGATTATAAGAGATGGTATAATCGATTTTAATTCCAAAGAGCAAGAGGAATTTAATAATTGGTCTGAAAGCTATGAAAAGATGGATTATGAAGAATTAGATAGAAGGATAACTGAAAAAACACCGGATAATGAAATTGACTTAAGGGAAAAAACTATTAAATATATTATAGATAGTATTAAAGAAAATAAACCTAATACCATACTAGATATAGCAACGGGTAGAGGAATGTTATTAACAAAGCTAGTAGAAAAAATAGATAGTAATATAGATATAATATGTGTAGACTTGAGTTTTGAAGTATTAAAATATGATAGGATTAAAGCTAAAAATATAAATCCCGATATGAAAGTAAATTACATAGCCTGTGATGCCACTAACTTACCTTTTATGGATAGTTCAATAGATATGGCAGTATCATTGTCTGGAATTGCTAATATGATGGAACTTATACAACAGGGGATAACTGAGGCTAGAAGAGTCTTAAAAGAAAACAAATATTTATTAAATACAAATATTATAATAAAAAATGTTAATAAAGTCTATGAAATAGTTAAAGCCATTAAAGAAAAAAATGGGGTGGATATAAATATTAAAGATTCCCATTTAACCTATAAAGATGTGAAGAATGGTCATGAAAAAGTTAATTTTTCAAATGTAAAGATAATAAATATAGGTGAGAGCATAGGAGAAAAAAATGAGCTTGATTTAATCCCCATTGAGGGAGAATGGTTTGCCAGTGTAGTAGCTAAGTGCAGAAAGTAAATTAAAGGACAAGCAAGGGACAGTTAATTATAAATTATTGATTGTTAAAATTAAAGTTTCAATAATATGAAAATCCTATTTAGCTTTTAACAGCTAAATAGGATTTTTTACTGTTTTATTTAGATATATCATAAATTGAAGTAAATTACCTAATAATATATAATATTTTTAGTAACTAAATTAATAAAACAAAGGAGGAGCTCATTTGAACAAGAATTTAGTAGGACTTATTATATCTTTTGTATTTGTTTTTATAATAATTATTATAGGAGAGATATTAAATAAATTTGGAAAGTCCCATAAAGAGTTTAGTAGAAAATTTGTACATATAGGGGTATCTAATTGGTGGATTATTGCTATGCTAACTATAGATAGTATCTATTATGCTATAATACCACCAATTATTTTTATATTATTAAACTATATGTCATATAAAAAAGACTATATAAGTAGTATAGAAAGGAATAACAAAGAATCTTTAGGGACTGTATATTACCCTATATCTCTGTTGATTTTGGTTTTACTATTTTGGGAAAGAAATATCTACATAGGAGCTGTGGGAATTCTTATAATGGGATATGGAGATGGATTAGCTGCACTAATAGGTATTAAATATGGGCTTAATGAATTTAAAGTTGGCAATAATACTAAATCTATTATAGGGACTACTACCATGTTTATGGTATCATTTGTAGTAACAGCTATTGGATTGATTATTGTTATTGGATTTAGTAGAAATGTACTGATTATTTCCATCATCACAGCATTTATTGCTACTATATTTGAACTGGTGACACCCTATGGTCTTGATAATATAACTGTGCCATTAATAAGTAGTTTATTTTTATATTTATTATTATCAATTGATAATAATATGATTATTTATGGATATAGATTTGTTGTTGGGATAGTATTTAGTGGAATTATAGGATTGTTGGCATATAAAAAGAAATCTTTAACTAAAAGTGGTATGATAGGAGCTATTATTTTAGGGACTGGAATATATCTAACCACTGGATTTTATGGAGCTTCAACTATGATTTTATTTTTCATATCATCTTCAGGACTAAGTCATTATAAAAAGAGTAATAAAGAAGTAGTTGCTAAGCAGTTTGACAAAACAGGAAATAGGGATATAACCCAAGTATTTGCAAATGGAGGTGTTGGATTAGTATATGGGATATTGTATATGATTTCAGATAATCCCATATATTTAATTTTATTTACAATAGCCTTTGCTGCAGCTAATGCTGATACATGGTCCACCGAGATAGGAGTGTTAGACAATAGAAACCCCATACATCTGAGGAACTTTAAGAGGGTACCTAAGGGGACGTCGGGGGCGGTAAGTTTTTTAGGGACATTTGCGGGATTTATGGGATCCCTATTAATAGGTATATATTCTGCATTATATATAAATTTTATTCTAGATATTAGGGTAGAGGTAATATATATATTGCTCATATCAATATTTGGGCTTATGGGTTCAATGATAGATTCAGCCTTAGGAGCATTTATACAGGGAATATATGTGGATAAAGAAAATAAAGAGACAGAGAAGAAATATATTAATGGCAAAAATACAAAATTAAAAAGGGGAGTTAAATATATAAACAACGACATTGTAAATATAATCAGTATAATAATAGCTACCTTACTATCACTATTTATATTAATATAGAAAATAAAATGTTTAAGTTTGTATATTACGGGAATATATAAATAACAACAATGGTGAAGGTATAATTGTTACAAAAAAGACAATATACTTGTTATTTCACTGTTATAATGTTATAATTAGGTGTGTGTAGTTAAAAAATATACACGATATAAGCGAGGAGGAATTATTAATGAAGTATAAGAAACTATTATTAGCATTAACTTTAAGTGCAGGACTATTAGTAGGTTGTGGTGCTGACGAGGAGCCAGAAGCAAAGGATACTAATGCCGATGTTGTAACAACTGCTTCTATCGTTAACGAAAAAGATGCTTTTACAGAAGCAATAAGTAAAGATGGTACTTGGATCATCGCTACATTAAATGATTTAACATTTGATGAAGAGCTTGTTGTAGAAGGGGAATTTAGAAATAAAGGTGATGAAAGTAAAGAGTTATATCGTAAGATAGCTCCTTATGCCCAAGATGAAGAGCATAATATAACAGAAAGATATACAATAACTGCACCTAAATTAACTATCAAAAGTCCAAACACTAAATTCCAAGGTGGTACTTTTGTAGGAGATATCTATGTTGAATCTAATGGATTTGTTCTTAGTGATGCTAAAGTAGAAGGAAATGTTTACTTTGCTAAAGATGAGTACAAAGAATCATTTAAATTAGAAAAAGAAGCTACTGTAACTGGGGAAACAGAAGTAAAATAGTAAATTAATTGTTGCTTAAGTTTTTAGTAGTTTGAATATATGAAAAAAGACCAACTAATTGATATACAGTCAGTTGGTCTTTTTTCATGTTTAGGATATATAGGTCTTGAATATATGCAGGACAACTTTATGACATATAGTACAGTATAATAATAAAATTATTTTAAAAGTACAGTCTTTGGTATAATAGATCTTCTAGAATAAGACCTAAGGGATTCAATGTATTGAATCCCTACACATATTTATGGACTCACTACATACGTGTTCTCTGTACCTTACACTCTGAACTGAACAAAGAAGTGCCAGAGGTGTATTTGTTAATATTTACTAAGCTAAAATTAAATAGTATATTAAAGGGCCTCTATTAATACTTTCATTTTTCCTCCACAGACCATACCTTCTTTTTCTGCCATGTCAGCAGTCATATCAACCTCTTCTATAGCATAGCCTTTTTCTAGTATTATATCTCTAGCATTGGTTATTATACTAGCTTCACTACATCCTCCCCCAATACTACCTAAGGTTCTTCCATCTAACCAAACAATCATCTTGGCTCCCGCTTTTCTAGGGACTGAACCCTTTGAAGAAATGATAGTAACAAGTGCCTTAGGAACATCATCTTCTTTATATAGGTTATTAATAATGTCAGGTTCAAATTCTGGCCAATTAACTTTTTTGATAGTTTTATCAGAAGTTTTATTTATTCTACGGTAACTAATAACCTCTCCTATTATTGAAATAGCTATTTCTTCAGGAGTAACCGCACCTATATCTAGACCAATAGGAGCATTAACTTGGTCTAACTGATCATCGGTATAACCATCATTTAAAAGTTTATCCTTTATGCCTTTAACCCTACGTTTAGATCCAATCATACCTATGTATGCAGGACTATATTTAAGGGTATTTCTAAGGCAAACTTCATCATGTCTATGTCCTCTAGTAACAATTATTATAAAATCTGAATCCCTAATATTAAATTGATTGAAACTATTTTCAAAGCTATCACAAATAACATCATTTGCATTGGGGAAACGACCCAAGTTAGCAAAGGAAGGTCTATCATCAACAACAGTAGTGGAAAAACCTACTTTAGTACCAAAGTTAACTAGAGGTTTAGCAATATGTCCACCTCCAAATATAATTAACCGGGGCTTTGGAAAATAAGGTTCTATTAAAATCATGCTATTGTCTTTTGTTTTATAAATATTAGTTTTACCTGTAACTAAAGCATTATTAATTTTCATATTAAGTTCATCTTCATAAGAAGATCGTATATCATATCTAGTCATAAGTTCTTTTTTTATAATGGAACCTTTTTTATCATTTTCACATTTTAAATGAGTTAACAATACAGTTTTTTTACCTTCCGTTAACTTGTTCATTAGATTATCATAGGTATTTTTAAACAAATCTACTCACCTTCCAGTTTATATTAAATTTATTAATAAGCTAAATATTTTTATAAGTTTATTATATTCTAAGTATAGGTACTTTACAAATTTAACAAACATAGGACAAATTAGAATAGAATTTGCGTAAGATGTTATTAAAATCTGTAAAAATGGGTATTCTTATAGGAATAGAAATAATATTTAAAATAAAGGTGGGATCAGATGGAAGTGCCAATTTTAGAGGTGAAAGGGTTAACAAAAAAGATAAGAGGGAATCCTATTATAAAAGGTTTAGATTTCACTGTAGAATCTGGGAAGGTTTTTGGATTTCTAGGACCAAATGGAGCAGGAAAGACTACTACCTTAAGAATGATTGTAGGATTAATTCGTCCCACATCTGGAGATGTAAAAATATGTGGAAGTTCAATATTAAAGAACTATGTGAAGGCTATGTCCAATGTGGGGTGTATTATTGAAAATCCAGAAATGTATGATTATATGTCGGGACTTGATAACCTTTTATTTTTAGCTGCCATGGAAAAGGGGATTACGAAAAGAAGGATTAAAGAAGTTGTAGATTTAGTAGGATTAAAAAATCGGATAAAGGATAAAGTAAGTACTTACTCTTTAGGGATGAAACAGAGATTAGGTATTGCCCAGGCCCTTTTGAAAAAGCCAAAGTTATTAATACTAGATGAACCCACCAATGGGTTAGACCCTTCAGGGATTAATGAGTTTAGAAAGCTTATTAAAAAACTAGCCTATGAAGAAGGGATGACTGTATTTGTTTCAAGTCATCTTTTATCAGAGATAGAAATGATGTGTGACCAGGTAGTTATTATTCAAAAAGGACTTATTGTAAAGAAAGCAAATGTAAGGGATTTATTAAGTGAGAAGTCTGTAACTTGGGAAATTGAAGATGTGGACAAAGGGCTAAAAATACTTAAAGAAAAATGGGATATAGAGTCCATTATAGTAGAGGGAAATAGGATAAATACATATATAGATGATGATCTTATAAAGGATATAAATAGGACCTTTTTTAAGGAGAATGTGGGGGTAAAATATGTATATAATCAACAAAAATCATTAGAAGAATTATTTCTTGAAATTACAGAGGGGGATGAAATTGCTTAAATTAGTGGAAAATGAAGTGATGAAGGTTATTTTAAAAAAGAGATTGTATGTTATTATGGCTATTTTAATTGTATTTATTTCCCTTTTCGCCTACGGAGAGCAGTACACATTGAATAAAAGGAAAGACGAAGTGGGAAAAAGATTTGGTATTGAGAATGTAGATAACTGGAGAAGTATTACGGAGCAACAACTTATAGATTTAGAAGAAAGACTTGATAATCCTTACATTCCAGAGGAAGGAAAGGCTTCTATAAAGGTAAGGGCAGAACAGCTTAAGTTTTATCTTGATAATAATGTAAATCCAATTAACTCCAGTTCAGGACGCTTTATGACACGATTTGTTGAGCAATCTATATTTTTATTTATTCCCCTTCTGATTATCTTATTAGCTGGAGATATTGTATCTGGGGAATCAAACAAGGGAACTATAAAAATGTTACTTACAAGACCAGTTCCAAGGTGGAAAATCCTTTTAAGTAAACTTTTTGCCTTGACAATACTTGAAATGATAATAATTTTATTAATAGGTCTTATATCATTTATAGTATCTATGGTTCTTTTTAGATATGGAGGATTTAACGAGCCAGTCATCACAGGGTTTAAAATTGTAGGGAACCAATTAAATACTTCTGCAGTAAGGAATGTTCCTCAATGGCAGTATATGGTTATGGTATATTCTATTGGGTACTTTGTATCCTTTGTAATTGGATGTATTTCCTTAATGGTGTCGGTTGTTGTGAGAAGTACTTCGGCTTCTATTGGAATAATGATGTCAACATTAGTTGGGGGTAGTTTTTTAAGCTTTTTTATAGGAGACTGGAAATTTACACGATATATCTTTACAGTAAATCTAAATTTAACTGATTTTTTATCAGGTTCAATGCAACAGGTTGAAGGCCTTAGCATGACCTTTTCTACAATTGTGCTATTGGGATGGGCACTGGTTTCTGTAGCTGTAGCCTTTTTAGTATTTACAAAAAAAGATATATTAGCTTAAGGAGTGGTAATTATGTCTAAGAAAATTGTTTGGTATTCCATTGTTCTTTTATTTGTATTAGGTTTTGGAGTTTTTGCTGGGGGTTTTTATAAAGCCTTTGAAGTAGGAGCAAAGGAAGTGGAGGATATACCTATAGCAAAGGAGAAAAGTGATAAAGAGAAAGAGGTTATAAAGGAAAATATTAAATTAGATGAAAAAGATATAGAATTTTTTGTCCTAGGTGATTCCCTTGCTAGAGGAACTGGAGATAAAAGTAAAAAAGGGTTTGTAGGTAATCTAGTTGAGCTTTTAAGGAGTACAATCAATGGAGATATAAATTTAAATAATGTAGCAGTGGAAGGAATGAAGTCTGCAGAATTAGCAAAACAACTAAGGGATAATAAGATAAAGGAAGGAATAAAAAAAGCGGATATAATCTTTATATCTATAGGTGGAAATGACTTAAGGGGAATACAAAGAGTAGAGTTAGGTAAGCGAGATGAGGCCTATAAAGAAATTTCTAATGAGTATATGGAAAACCTAGAAAAAATTATGGGTTCTATAAGAAAATTAAACTCAAATAGTGTTGTACTATTTTTAGGACTATATAATTTAGATTATAATAATGAAGAAATATTAAATACAGAAAAGTTAATGGAGTGGAACTTTAAGACTCAAAAGCTTATAGAGCAGGATAAAAGGGCAATATATGTACCTTCATATGATCTATTTAAATTAAATTTTGAAAGATTTATTTCCCCCGATGGATTACATCCCAATGGCTTAGGCTATAAGGCCATCGGGGAAAGAATGACTGATGTAATAAAACCTCTTTTTATAAATAAGGAAATAGTAGAATGATATCTACATTATTTGGCATAAAAATATTTAATTAATATAAAAGGAGTTTAATTATTTTATGTGGAAATAGACTAGTATGTAATAGAATCAATGATGAATATTATGGAGGGATATAAAATGGCAAATATAAAGTATGAGATAATAGAAGAGTTAGGAAAAATCTCACAGTCACCAAAGGGATGGACTAAGGAGTTAAATTTAATTAGTTGGAATACCAGGAAACCGAAGTATGATTTGAGAGATTGGGCACCTGAACATGAAAAAATGGGAAAGGGTATTACATTTACTAAAGAGGAATTAAAGGAACTTAGAGATATATTAAATGATATGGAACTATAGAGGATTAATTGGACAAGCTAGGGACAGTTCATTAAAAAATATTATATATATTATTTTAAACTTAAAAAACATATTAAAAAGGGGAATATAGTTAACTATATTCCCCCTACTGGTTATGTATAATCTTTATTAAAATCCTATTTTTTTAAAACTTCCCTTGTCTATTTGTATTTCCATATCAATACTTGCTTTATCATGTCCAACCACTTTCATACGATTTAGGCCCTTTTTTATTGGTAAAGTCAAAGACTTTTCCTTTTTTTCTGAAGAGCTGTTTGTAATTTCAATAAGGTTTACAATTGTATCATCAGGTGAAATCAAAACAAGTTTTGCCTTTCCCTTTTGCACTGAAAATTTATATGGAACTTCTAAGTTAATATCATCATCACTTTGGTATTTCCATATGGTTCCCATGCCACTTAATTTAAAAGTTCCTTTATATTTTCCTTGCTCAATAGTTTCACTATCTTCGTCTAAAGAAAAAGTATCATATTTAGCTGATATTTCATTTTCGTCAGAATAAACCTTGCCTGTTTCATCATTACATCCTATAACTAATGTAATTACCACAATTAATATAACAATAGATACTATTTTTTTTCTAGATTTCATTTTTAGCTCCTCTCATAATTGATAGTCTTATTTATTTAATGGACAAGTTATATTTGGTTCTATTATAACATAAATCATATGTAGACAAGGAGATATATTAAGAGGAAAAAAGATAAAATACTTAAAAACAGAATATAAAATTTAAAACATAAGTATAACACTTTATAATGAACTGTCTCGTAGTATCAAAAATACTTAGTCTAATTTTAGATATTAAAAAGATAAAGGAAAATGTATTATATATATAGAAATTAATAATTGATCTAAAATATATTATATGAAAGAGGAAGGATAAAATGATTAATGATTTTATTATAAAAACTATTGAGTTTTTAAAGAGATCTGATGTTAGATTTCATTTACCTGAGCATAGGGAAGTAGAACTATCAAATAATACACAAACAGTTAATATCACCTGTGAAGAATCATTTAATAAAAATAGGTTAAATGACAACTTAATAATCCATTCTATAATTTTCTTCTCTTTGTTTGACGCATATATCGATAGTGAAAATCAACAGTATGAAGGGTTATCATTTAGAAGGAAGTATGATAAGTTACCTTGTACAACAGATTATGATATTATATTGAAAGAATTATACAGAATATTAAAGGTTTTAAGGAATACTACAGTACATTCTAAAAGCCATATTAGTTTTAATGGCAAAGAAATATTAATTAACTATAAATTTAAGGGAACAAATTTTAAGCTATTAATTAGCAAATTAGGTCTAGAACTTATATATTCGGCCATATTATTGGTTATTGATAACAGGTATTTAGAATTGTACAAAGCTGGTTTATTGAGGGAATATTATAATGAAATTTTATTGAATATAAAGGACTTAAAGGATGATATAGGACATAACAATTTTAAATATATATCAGATGGTATAAGACTAAAAAGGCATGTTAGATATAGGGTTATAAATCCAGACTTTAGCATAGATTACGATAAAGAGATTTTGTATATAAATAAGTATAAATATGAGTGTTCAAGTTATTCTGCTGACTATCTAATCGAGTATAATGAAGGGAAATATATAATCCCTGAAGAGATTTTAAACGATAATAGGGTCTTAATTAAGGAGATATCAGGATATAAAATTATAGATATATATAATATGCAATAGGAGGATATAAAAAGATGGATGATATATTTGTCTGTAAAAATTCAGAAGAATTTATACCAGGGTTAAAGTTAAATAGAGGCTTTTATTTTGATGTTATAAAACCATTAATAGATAAAAAATTTCCAAATCTTAACTATGCTGCAGCTCTTATAGGCCACTGCTCAGATGTTTTAGGATTTGATGACTACAAATCCACGGATCATGTTTGGGGTCCAAGGTTACAAATATTTTTACAGAAAAAGGATTTTCAAAGTTATCATAATAAATTAGATGAATTATTTAAATACAATCTACCCTTTAAATATAAAGGCTTTCCCACTAACTACAAGGCTGTAGAAGGATGGTTTAATAATGCTTATATGCAATTTACAAAGAAATATCCTATTAATCATTTTATAGAAATTGTAACTGTTAAATCTTTTTTTAATAGAGACATATCCTTTGATATAGACTCTAGAATTTCCTTTTCTGATTGGATGTCCTATCCCATCCAAAATTTATTGGAATTAACCAGTGGAGAGGTTTTTTATGATGGTATAGGGGAGTTAACGAAGGCAAGGAAGAAACTTAAATTCTACCCAAGGGATATTATACTTTTAAAGATCTTCTTTTTATGGACATCTATTAATGAAGAACAGGCCTTTGTAGGAAGATGTATTGAAAATCGAGATATGGCAGGGGCTATGATAATCATAAGTAGGATATTAAATAAGTTTATGAAGTTATGTTTTTATTATGAAAAGAAATACTATCCATATAGTAAATGGTTTGGACTTGCTTTTAAGAAACTAGATATATCAAATAGAGTGGAAGACTTAATTGAAAAAGTAGTATCTGGGGATATAAAGAATAAGGTGAGTTATCTTAATGATTTCTACATTGAAATAGTTAAGTTACATAATTCTGTCAACATAACTGAACCTGTGAAGTCTAAAATAATAGATTATTATAATAGGGGTTATAAAGGGTTTGATTCAGAAAGGGTAATAGAAAAGATAAGGTATAGGATTGATTGGGACAAAATTAAGAATCTTGAATTACTATCAAGGGTTGAGTTATTTGATGATTCCTATTATGGAGTTAGCTATGAAATAAACAGAAGTATTATAGAATAGGAACTTAGTTTATATATATAATTCTAGAAAATAATTTAAATTATTTTCTAGAATTTTTTTAGAGTTAATAATTTGTTAATATTTTAATAAGTAGTTATTAATCTTTAATGTATAGAATGTAATTAGAAATAAGTTAATACACCTAGGGGATAGAGGTAAAGGAGGCATCATTAATATTTTAAATTAAGGGAGAGATGATTATGTTTAAAAGAATAAAGAGAAAAATCTATATAGGAATTTTTTTATTATTAATTTTAGTTTTGACAGCATGTGATACGCCTGGGGCTAATTCTAACATAGATGAGGGAAAGTCTAATATAGTAGATAATATAACTAATCAACAGTGGCTAGAAGATATAGACTATTTACAAAAAGAATTACCTAAAAAGCATAAAAATATATATCATACTTTAAAAAAAGAAGATTTTAATAAAGAAATTTCTGATTTAAAAAATAGGATTTCAGAACTTGAGGGTTATGAGATAAAATATGAATTATCTAAAATCATAGCAAATATAGGTGATGCCCATACTTTCCTAGATCCTGGCTTCACCCAAAATGAAAAGTTATATCCACTAATAACAGCATGGTATGGCGGTGAACTAAGGGTAATTGGAACCCATAAAAAATATAAAAATTTTATAGGTAAGGAATTAATAGGCATAAATAATATACCTATTGAAGATATAATGAAAAAAAGTAAACTTACTAATCTCCCATGAAAATGAACAATGGCTTAAGGTGGAAAATGTTGATTACATATTAAGACCTAATGTTTTAAAGTTTTTAAATATCACATCTGACGATACAATAAAAGTTAGTTTACGTAATGATAGTGATAAAGTAGAAAAGGTAGAAATAGAACCAGAAAAACTGTCTAATAAAAATATGGTGACAATAAAAGAAATGTTGCCTGAAAATCCCAGCTGGCCACAACAGAATGGAAAAAATAAATATCCAGATTACTACTGGTATAGATTTATGCTAGAAGATAAGATATTATATTTTCAATATAATAAATGCAAAGATAGAAATATAGTTAAAGATATGGGGAAAATGGGGAAAAAGGTATATGGAGATTATAGGTTATTGCCTGATTTTAATAAGTTTTCTGAAGGATTAATAGGGGAAATTAACAATAAGGATATAGAAAAATTCATAATAGATTTAAGATACAATAGAGGAGGAGTATCCACTTTAATGACCTCATTGGCTGATAAACTAAATAAGATAGAAAGGATAAAAGGAAAAACATTTGTTATAACAGGAAAAGAAACTTATTCCTCTGGAGTTATGGCATGCTTGGATTTACAAAGGGAGCTGAATCCGGTTTTTTATGGTGAACCCACTGGCGGTAATGTTAATGGATATGGGAACCGAAGAATGTTACAGTTACCCAACTCTAAACTAGAAATTTGGTATTCAACAAAGTACTTTCAGTTCTCCCCAAACTATTCTAAAAACTTTATTCCCGATGTCATTATTAAGCCATCATTTGAGAATTTTATGAAAGGGATAGATGATGTATATGAGGCAATAAAAGAAGTAGAAATAACTAAGAATTAGTATTTTCAAGTGTTTTAGAGGATTATGAAACTATAGGAGATAAAAAGGATAATATTATTAGTTGAAAAAACATATAACGTTTTACTGCATATCAAAGGATTTATAGAAATAATTGTAAAATATATTATAAAAAGACATTTTAGGAAGGTAGATGATATATAGTAAATAATAAAACAATTCTTATAGTTGATGATGAGAAAGAGATAGGACAATTAATAAGGGATTACCTAAAAGGGGAAGGCTTTCAAGTAATATTAGCTTTTGATGGGGAGGAAGGATTAAAGGCTTATAGGAAGTATGATCCTATATTAGCAATATTAGATATTATGTTGCCTAAGTTAGATGGTATAGAAATATGTAAGATAATAAGAAATGAGTCTACAATACCAATATTGATGCTTAGTGCGAAAAAAAGTGAAACGGATAAGATATTGGGAGTGGGATTTGGCGCCGATAATTATATTACAAAACCTTTTAGTCCCAGTGAAGTTGTTGCAAGAATTAAAGCTCAGTTAAGAAGATATACTAAGTTGTCATCCCCTAAGGATAATAGAAACATATTAAAGTTTGAAAAGTTAGAAATAGATGTTAAGGCATATAATGTATATCTCGACGGGAAAGAAATAGACCTTGCAGCTAAAGAGTTTGAAATATTAACATATCTTTCAACTAATATAAATCAAGTTTTTACTAGAGAGCAAATATTCAATCACGTATGGGGATATAGGGAATATGGAGATATAAACACAGTTACTGTACATATAAGAAGGATAAGAGAAAAACTAGAAAAAGATCCTAAAAAGCCTAAGTACATAAAAACTGTATGGGGAGTAGGGTATAAATTTGATGGAGGAGAGTAATGAAATTAGGCATAAGATTTAAACTATCTATAGCATTTATACTTGTAATTATAGTACCTATAGTTTTTATAGTAGCAGGATTTCTTTTTACAGTTACGATAATAGCAAATAGCGATAATGATATAAAAACTGGAGCAATATGTAGAGATATTAAAACTAGGGTTGAAGATAATTACTCATTAATAGATGACTATAATAGCCTTTATAGAAAATTAGAGAAGCCTATAAAACAGTATGGGCTTTATATTAAAGTATTAGATTATAATGGTAAAATATTATTTAATTCAGAGGTTGCAAAGGAAATTTTGAGAGAAAAAGAAATGGATGATAAAAATAAATCATTTTTATCAAGTTTAAAACTATATGAATATGAAGGTTTATTAAAGGTACAGGGAAATGAGGTAGGAAGGATTTTAATACGGGCAGATTCTTCTACATACCCTTTTAATATTGGTTTAAAAATGATTATTGGTTTTGTGATAATTATAACAGTAGCTTTTTTGTCTCTAATAACTCTAATAATAACATTCACACGGAATATATCTAAGAGTATATTAAAACCTCTAAAGGAACTTGATGTTGCAACTTCAAACATAGCTAATGGAAACTTGGATTTCAAAATAAACTATTATAAAGGAGACGAATTAGGGAGATTTTGTAGAGCCTTTGACACAATGAGAAAAAAACTTAAAGAATCTTTGGAAAAGCAGGTTCAAGATGAAAAATTAAAAAAAGAATTAATTGCCAGTATATCCCATGATTTAAGAACGCCTATTTCATCTATAAAGGGATATGTAGAGGGGTTACAGGATGGAGTCCCAAAAGATAAAGAAATGTTTGATAGATATTTATTTGTTATTAAAAGCAAGTCTGATTATCTTGACCATCTTATAGATGATTTGTTTCAATTTTCTCAAATGGAATTAGACAAAATGAATATGGATATAAAGGAGTATAATAGTCAAGATCTAATAGAAGATATACTTCAAAATTATAAACTAGAATTTAAAAATAGTGACATAGATTTTGAAATAGAATATCCCTTACCATCGATACCAGTAAAAGTAGATAAATATAGAATAAGTCAAGTCATTGACAATCTTATAGGGAATGCCACAGAGTACATTAAAAATTCTGGAAAAATAAAAGCAGGCTCAGTTATTATGGATGATTATCTTAAGGTCTATATAAAGGATAATGGGGAAGGTATATTAGAAGAGGACTTACCAATGATATTTGAACGTTTCTACAGAGGAGAAAAGTCTAGATCAAGGGACTATGGAGGAGCTGGACTGGGTCTTTCAATATGTAAGTATATTGTAGATAGACATAAAGGGAATATATGGGTGGATAGTAAAAAAGGAAAAGGAAGTACATTTTACTTTACTATACCTATTGAACAAGATAATAAAACCAAATAAATACCCCTTAAGCTAATAATTATTGAATAAAAAAATAGCTTAAGGGGTATTTATTTAATGTGTCTAATATAAAAAGATATTAGAAAATTATATTAAATAAAGATTTACGAGTAGTAATATTACTAAAATTAGGAAAGGGAGGGTTAAATTAAATGTTAAGAAAAATAGATCATAAAGAAATGGGAAAAAAAGATTTTGGTTGGCTTAAGGCCACATATCACTTTTCCTTTGGAGATTATTATAATCCAGACAATATAAATTTTGGTGTATTAAGGGTCTTGAATGATGACGTAATTAAAGGAAATACAGGATTTGATACCCATCCCCATAAGGATATGGAAATCATAACGTATGTAATAGAGGGCCAATTGACCCATGAGGATAGCATGGGAAACAAAGGGAAAATTGGTCGTGGACAGGTTCAATATATGAGTGCTGGAACAGGGGTATATCATAGTGAACATAACTTGGAGGATGAAGCCATAAGGTCACTACAAATATGGATTACTCCAGATAGAAAGGGACATGAACCAAATTATGGGGACTATAAATTTGATTGGGAGAAAAGGAAGAATACTTGGCTTAATATAGTTTCATCTAAAACCGGTGAAGCACCTATAAAAATAAACCAAGACGCTAATTTTTATGTATTAGAATTAGATGAGGAAAAAGAAATAGATTTTGTGGTAAATAGTAATAGGCAGGCATATTTAGTCCAAATAGAAGGTTCATCTCAAATCAACAGTGTAAAATTAAACGAGAGGGATGCTTTGGAGATAATAGAAGAAGATATTATAATAAAGGCTGAGGAAACTTCTCATTTTATTATAATTGAGATGGAAAAATCATAATAGGACTTGGATTTTTAATAAATTTAAGGGAAGCTTAAGCTTCCCTTAATATTATTAAAAATTAATCTCTATATCTTCCCCATAGGGCCCTTGTCCATCAAATGTATTTTTATAGGAACACATCCAAGCTGGAATGAAACTACTTTTATATGCCACTGCTTGAGATGCTATATTAGAGGAAGCAGCACAATAGTACGGAACTATTCCTTTTTTCATAATTTTTATGGCTAAATTACTAACTAAGCTTGTAGCTAGCCCTTTATATCTAAACTCTGGTAATACGTCAATACCTATCTGCCACATTAAGTCACTATCAGCGGAAGCTCCTGCCATTGCTACGATTTTATTATTATACATAGCATACATAACAATTACATCGGGGCAAGGGTGGTTTACATCATATTGGATTGCATTTTCAAAACCTGGAACTTTATATAGCCCATGTATTTCCTTACCTTCTTTTATGTGACAGGTAAAATCTTCGGGGAGTGACAACTCTTTTAGACTATTACAATCTGGGATATAGTATAAGGAATGTCCAAATAAAAAGGGAGCTACAAAGATATCCTCCCTAGTTCTATTTTCTAGTAATGCCCTTACCTTTTCTAAAATGTTACTATCAGCTGAAATAATTGTACTTTTTCCCATTGTTACAACTTCAAGAAAAGGAGATTGTCTAACAAAAGGTCTTCTGCCTTCATTTGACTTTGCCTCACAAAACACTATTCCATCTTTAGTGAAGTCTTCTATGTTACAGTTCATATCTATCGCTAACTGGTTTCTTATGATTTCTAACATTTTTTGTTTATTAATACTCATAATATCCCCCTTATATCCAGCTATATTTACTAGTATGGTAATTATAACATTTAATCCTATATAATGTATACATTGAAAGTAAATTAGCCCTATTATATTTTGATTTGCTAGGTTTACAGCAACATAGATTGTTTATAAGTAAGTTTACTTGAGACGAGATTACAGATATCATATTAAAAATGATATAATGTTTGTAGGTCGAGAATATAATGGGACTTAATATGAAAATTAATCTATTGACAATAGATTAATTTTCATCAATAAATAAGAAGAGGTGAAGTCATGGAAGGAACCAAACGAAAAAATATAAAAAAGGGTATAAAAGTTAAAGTGGTACAAAAACAAGACCAGCGTTCAGGAAAACTAACAGAAGGAATAGTAGAAAAGATTCTAACAAATTCACCTAATCACCATCATGGAATTAAGGTAATGCTTGAAGATGGTACTGTAGGAAGAGTAAAAGAAATATTAAAGTAATAAACCTAACTAAAACCTAACTTTAGTTAGGTTTATTTTTTTATGAAATATTATATAGTATAGTCATAAGTTGATAATTTAATTATTTAGCTTTTAAAAAGTTAAAAATGTACATTTATTTAGGTAATGTAAAAAGTTCTATGAAAAACTAATGTTATGGATAATACTGGGATAAACCAGTGGAATTATACTAAGTCCACCGTAGCCGCCCTTGACAAACAGTAATCAAATGATATTTAAAATATAACG